>JBFEWI010000106.1:0-6237 GCA_041546475.1 Sulfurovum sp. | reverse complement strand
ATTAAGGATAATTCGAAATGTTAAAACTAGCAAAAACCTCACTTCTGGCCATGGCTGTCATGACAACATCAATAGTGGCATCAGACATACTTGTAACAGTCAATGGTAAAAATATCACGAAGCAGGATGCACAAGCATTTGTATCTGCCTCTGCACCTCAGGCAAACTTTATGGAACTTCCTCCTGCAGAGAAAAAAATGATTACAGAGAGACTAGTAGAAAAAGTCCTTTTTACAGAACTTGCAGCACAAGAGGGTATAGACAAAAAACCCGAATTTAAAAGAAACATGGAAAAGATCAAAGATGAACTTATGGTAAACATGTGGATGAAAGAACAGTTGGATAATGCAATTGTAAGTGAGAGTGAAGCCAAAGCATTTTATGACAAGAACGCTGACAAATTTATGCAAAAAGCTTCTATGCATGCAAGACATATCTTGCTTGAGAATGAAAAAGATGCACAAGATATTATTGATACTCTAACGCCACTTAAAGGCGAAGCACTCAAAGCCAAGTTCATTGAATTGGCTAAAGTTAAATCTACAGGACCTACCGGACCAAATGGTGGAGACCTTGGGACTACAACAGAAGACAGGTTGGTCCCGGAATTTTCACAGGCAGCATTGGCGCTAGAAAAAGGCCAGATCACAACAAAACCTGTCAAAACACAGTTTGGTTACCATGTGATCTATCTTGAGAGCAAGACGGAAGCAAAACCGGCGTCTTATGAGAAAGTGAAAGATAATATCATTGCTTTACTAAAGCAACAGCAGTTTACTGTTAAAATTAAAGAAGTTGCAAAAGAACTGAAAAGTAAGGCCAAAATTGTTGATATGACAGAAGAAGCAAACGCAACCAAATAGTAATTTTAGCCAGTAAAATAGGGAAAAGAATATGACAAAAACTTTTATGATGTTGGGGGTATCGACTGCCTTAATGATCACTTCAGTCTCTGCAGATGATTTAAAAAACAGTTTAACAGATATGTTAAATACAAAAGAGACCTCAGGGGTAGTGGATCTGGGTGCTATCAACCTGGATGCAAAGCCCAAACAGCCAAAAACAAGATCTTCCAAAGCAGTGATCGCTACGGTCAATGGACATAAGATCATCAAAAAAGAGGCGGACAGTTATCTTAAACAGCGAACACAGGGTAAAGTGACCAATTTTGATCATTTGCCACCGGAACAACGTTCAAGACTCATACAAGAGCTGGCACTGCCTATCATCGTATTGGATGCTGCAGAAAAAGAGTTGTCTGAAGAGGAGAAGCAGGCGGTCTATACACGTACATGGATGCAAAAAGAAGCACGTAAGATCAACGTCACTGATGAAGAGGCTTTGAAAGTCTATAATCAGTTAAAACAACAAGCCCAAGAGAACAACGCTACCCAGAATATCCCACCATTTGAAAGTGTTAAGGATAAACTGAAAACCCAGATCATCGAGAGGACCCTGGTCGAGAAACTTATGAAAGATGCAAAGATAGAAGTATTGTAGCAACGTTGATTAATGAGTAATTGGCAAATATTAGGTAGAATACACCCAACATTATACAAAAGGAAATAGAGAATGAAAAAAACTCTTCTTATATTAGGTCTCATGCTGGCATTCACAACACATCATGCAGTAGCTGCAACGGCTGCAGGTATGGTCAACGGTATAACGATCACTGTGGAAGAAGCAAACAGTGCACTTAATAAAATTACAAATGGTCAGAAGACGTGGGAAAAACTTACAGCTGATGAGAAAAAACAACTGATCCAAATGATGGCACCGGCTAAACTGGTAGCAGCAGAATCAAAAAAATCTTTAAGCGATAAAGAAAGAGAAGCCGCATTGGCAGGTTACTGGATGCAGAAAAAAATGGCAACAACCGAAGTGACTGACAAAGAAGCCCAAGATGCGTATGATAAGATGAAAAAAGCTGCAGAAGATGCAAAGAGTACACAAAAAATACCGCCATTTGATGCAGTGAAAAATAACATTAAGATGCAGCTTGCACAGGAAAAAGTTGTGTCTCAATTGATGAAAAATGCAAACATTAAAATAAAATAATTCCATAAAAAGGAAATTGCAAATGTCTACAAAAGTTCTAGATGTAGTACCGGCAGGTGTAGTGACAGGGGATGACCTTCAAAAGTTGTTTAAAATTGCAAAAGAGAACGGATTCGCTCTACCTGCGGTGAATGTGGTGAGCACTCCTTCTGTGAATGCTGTACTTGAAGCTGCAAAGAAAGTAAATTCTCCTGTCATCATCCAGTTTTCAAATGGCGGTGGTGCCTACTATGCTGGTAAAGGACTGCCTTCAGATGAGGCAGCGATACTAGGGTGTATCTCAGGTGCACAGCATGTACATACGGTAGCTAAAGCCTATGGTGTACCTGTGGTGCTTCATACAGACCATGCGGCAAGACCACTTCTGCCTTGGATAGATGCACTGCTGGATGCAAGTGAAGCGCATTACAAAGTACATGGGGTACCGCTTTTCTCGTCTCATATGTTAGATCTTTCTGAAGAACCTATAGAAGAGAATATCACTACGTGTAAAGCCTATTTGGAGCGTATGTCCAAGATGGGTATGACACTTGAGATAGAGCTTGGTGTCACAGGTGGAGAAGAAGATGGGGTTGATAATACCCATATCGATAATGCACTGCTCTACACGCAGCCTGAAGAGGTAGCGTATGCCTATGAAGAGCTTTCAAAGATCTCTGACAAGTTCACGATCGCCGCTTCTTTCGGAAATGTACATGGGGTATATAAGCCTGGAAATGTTTCACTTACACCAAAGATCCTTGATAACTCTCAAGCCTATATCGAAGAGAAGTACAATACAGCCAAAAAACCGGTCAATTTTGTCTTCCACGGTGGTTCAGGTTCTGAACTCTCTGACATCAGAGAAGCGATCAGTTACGGTGTGGTTAAAATGAATATCGATACAGATACCCAGTGGTCATTCTGGGATGGTGTACGTAACTATGTTGCCAAGTATCATGATTACCTGCAGGGACAGATCGGTAACCCGGAGGGTGACGATAAACCGAATAAAAAGTATTATGATCCTAGAAAATGGTTACGTGCTGCTGAAGAGTCAACAGTTGTAAGACTTGAGAAAGCATTTGATGACCTTAACTGCTTAAACAGAAACTAATATATCGTTCAGTATTCCGGGGTTCTTCCCGGGAATCTACCAATGAAAACATTGCATTTCCCCTCTCCCATCCAATCGATCACTGTTGACGATCATCATTTTTATCTGAAGCGGGATGATCTGATAGACACTGATTTCTCCGGTAACAAAGCACGAAAGTTCTACTATTTTCTTCAACATGATTTTCCTGATGTCCATAAGCTTGTCTCTTATGGTTCTGCACAATCCAATGCCATGTATTCACTCTCTGTATTGGCCAAGATGAAAGGGTGGGAGTTTGAGTATGCTGTAGATCACATCGCTGACTACTTGAAAGCACACCCACATGGCAACTACAAGGCTGCACTGGATAATGGTATGAAGCTCATTGAAAAAGAAAATCTCTCTTCTACCTATTCCAAGAGTGTACTTTTTGTAGAAGAGGGTGGGCGGCAAAAAGAGGCAGCGTTTGGAATCCAGGTATTGGCTGAAGAGATCCTATCGTGGCAAAAAGAGCATGATGTATCACAATTAAATATATTTCTACCTTCAGGTACCGGTACCACGGCACTTTTTTTACAAAAATATCTTCCTGAGAACAAGGTATATACGACAGCTTGTGTAGGAGATGTACATTATCTCAAAAAACAGTTTTTAGCGTTAGAAGAGGATGAAAGTAATCATCCTGTGATATTGAGCTTGGAGAAAAAACACCATTTTGCTAAACTTTATAAAGAAAACTATAAAATTTGGCTAAAATTACAACAAGAAACGGGAGTGGAGTTTGACCTCCTCTATGACCCTCTTGGATGGCGAGTTTTACTTGCACATCCTGAGGTCTTTTCTTCCCCTACACTCTACATCCATCAAGGCGGTGTGTTAGGCAATGAGAGTATGCTCCCGAGATATGAACGAAAATATAAGGATATATTGTGAAAATATTTTACAGTAGTGACGATACATTTGACGCAAATTTTGATGAATTGCTCCAGCGTGGTAAAATGGACATAGAAGGGGTGACAGGCATCGTATCCGGGTTACTCAAAGAGATACAAACCCAAGGTAACAGTGCAGTGAAGAGTCAGATAGCAAAGTTTGACAGATGGACACCGGAAAATGACGAGGCACTGATGGTCTCTACAGAAGAGATGGCAAAAGCCTATGATGCGATAGACCCTGACCTTCGTGATGCACTGCACCTTGCCTATGATCGTATAGAAAGCTATCACCAAAAACTGATGCCAAAAACGTGGATGGACAAAGAAGCCAATGGAACGATCCTGGGACAAAAAGTCACTGCCGTAGATAGAGCAGGACTGTACATTCCCGGTGGAAAAGCAGCCTATCCAAGTTCACTGTTGATGAATGTGATCCCTGCACAAGTCGCAGGTGTGGATGAGATCGTGGTATGTACGCCTACACCTGATGATGAGATCAATGAATTATTATTGGCGGCCTGTCACTTATGTAAAGTGACAAAGGTCTTTAAAGTGGGTGGCGCTTCTGCGATCGGTGCGATGGCATATGGAACAGAGACCATCCCTAAAGTGGATGTCATTACCGGTCCTGGAAATATTTTTGTGGCTACAGCAAAAAAACTGGTGTATGGTGAAGTGAACATAGACATGATCGCAGGTCCGTCTGAGATAGGGATACTTGCAGATGAAAGTGCACGAGAAGATTATATTGCGATTGACCTTCTTTCTCAGGCTGAGCATGATGAAATGGCAAGTTCTATCCTTATTACAACCGATGGAGAGTTGGCAAACAGGGTCAGTGACAAAGTAGAAGAGTTCCTTGGTACGCTTTCACGTGAAGAGATTGCCAGAAAGTCTATAGAGGAGAGAGGTGCCATTATCGTGACCCAAGATATGGATGAAGCGATCGAACTGATGAATGAGATCGCTCCTGAGCATTTGGAAGTGATCACGAATGATCCTATGTCTTTGTTGGATAAGATCAAACATGCAGGGGCTATCTTCCTGGGTGAAAATACACCGGAACCTATAGGTGACTATGTGGCAGGACCGAACCACACCCTTCCTACCGGTGGGACAGCGAAGTTCTATTCACCTTTAAGTGTAGAACACTTTTTGAAGAAATCTTCTATTATCTCTATGAGTAAGGAGGGGATGCAGGAGATAGGCGGTGC
Source organism: Sulfurovum sp. (assembly GCA_041546475.1). GTDB lineage: Bacteria > Campylobacterota > Campylobacteria > Campylobacterales > Sulfurovaceae > Sulfurovum. Next base: position 952 of record JBFEWI010000106.1, on the reverse strand, counting down.
GTGTGCGATGATCGCTAATACGGAAGGGTTGACGGCACATGAGGAGTCTGTGCGTATCAGACTTAGAGATTAAGTTTGAGATTATTCATTAGACTATTCCTTATATATTTTTTTGGTGCAGATAAAGCAGAACGTATTGAGATAAAAGCAAGAGTTATTATTCTGATAGCACTGCTTGTTTTAGCTATTATCTATTGGAAACACATCATCAATATATTTGTTTTTATCGGTATAGTTCTATTTGATATGGAATGGCTGAGTATATATGCCTATAAAATTTAACTGGTTGACTTTTTAGAAATGGGAATGTCTACTACTTTTCTCTTGTTCCCATGCTTTTACATGGGGATGCACACTTCACTATAATACTTTACTTTTTCATTCTTTTTTTTCTTTGTTGATGTAACAAAAGAATAAAACGAACCCAAAAAAAGAAAATGCAAAGAACTGTCGTCCATTAATAATTTCCATTTGTTATAGAGTTTATGTTTAGTTAATGAATTGTCATAGAGTAAACTTTATTTTTTAAAAGATAAATGAAAAAATTTAAGTGATTTTTTTGAGAAAATGGCGCGGCGGACGAGACTCGAACTCGCGACCCCCTGCGTGACAGGCAGGTATTCTAACCAACTGAACTACCGCCGCACCGTAAAAGAATGGTGGTCGCTACAAGACTCGAACTTGTGACATCTACCTTGTAAGGGTAGCGCTCTACCAACTGAGCTAAGCGACCTTAGTTTTCATGTTTATCCGGAAAAGATTGGCGACCCCTAAAGGATTTGAACCTCTGTTTTTACGTTGAAAACGTAATATCCTTGGCCAATAGATGAAAGGGTAATCAAGAACCATAAACATAAATTGTCAAAAATGGTGGTCGCTACAAGACTCGAACTTGTGACATCTACCTTGTAAGGGTAGCGCTCTACCAACTGAGCTAAGCGACCAACATTGT
>JBFEWI010000183.1:0-3560 GCA_041546475.1 Sulfurovum sp. | reverse complement strand
TGTAAATCCCTTTTTCCAATTTCATTTTAGACATTCTATAAGGAATAATAGGTCGCACTTTTATGGTGCACCACCAAGGCTGTCGTACTCTGTTCAGGAACGATCTGGAATGTTTCAGAGAGTTCGATACCGAACTCTTCAGGTTTTAACATATCAAACAACTCTCTACTCTGTTCAAGGTCTGGACATGCAGGGTACCCGAATGAATATCTCGCACCCTGGTAACGGTTCATACGTACATCACGTAACGTGTTACCTTCATCTTCCGAGGCGATATTAAGATCCAAACGTATCTGTTTGTGTACGACTTCCGCCAGTGCTTCAGCAAGTTCAACAGAGAGCCCGTGCACCATATTGTACTCCAGGTACTTACCTGCATCATAAAGTTCTTTTTCATAGGCAGAGAATTTCGCACCTGCACTGACACAGGTCAATGCGATCACATCGTGTCTGTCATGCCTGTAAAAGTCAGAAAGTGCCCGGTGCGGTTTTCTGCCTTGTCTAGGGAAAGAGAATTTAGTGACAGCTCTGCCTATGACTTTGTTTAAAGGTTCACGGTTGGCATTGGCATCGACATTCCACCCTTCACTCTCATCGAACAGGTACAGTTCCTGATCATCACTTCTACATGGATAATATCCGTAAATGATCGTCGGTTCAAATAGCTCTTTTTCGATAAACTCTTTTTTCAAACGTTCAAAAGCTGGATACACAGTCTCATCCATGAGTTTTTGATATGCCTCTTTATCCATACCTTTACTCTTGTATCCCCAGTGCATCTTAAAGACAGAACGTGTATTGATCCACTCATAGATCATAGAGAGATCCAGGTTCTCTTTTTGAAGCACCCTTCTTCCCCAAAATGGCGGTGTCGGTATCTCCACCTTTTCAGGCATCTCTATCTCTTCGAACGGTGGTATCACCACCTCTTTTACTTCTTTCTCTACACGTTCTGTCATATCTCCAGCCAGACGTGTGTCCAACCCTACACTATTATCTTCATTATACTTCTCTATACGTCCCATGGCGATCACTCCGTCAAACGCATCACGACAATAGAAGATAGGGCCTTTATAGATAGGTCGACAGAAGTCATCCACAAAAGAACGTGTGAGTGCTGCCCCTCCCAAGAGTACAGGAATGGTCATACCCATCTTAGCCATCTCCTCAAGGTTCTCTTTCATCACCGCTGTTGATTTTACCAGTAGTCCTGACATCCCTATGGCTTGGATCGATCCTTTCTCTAGCTCATCAAGGTACTCTTGCAGTTCCGTTTTAATTCCAATGTTGATCACTTTGAAGCCGTTGTTTGAGAGGATGATATCTACAAGGTTCTTTCCTACATCATGGACATCCCCTTTGACCGTACCGATGACCAGTGTGGTATCTGTCTCTTTTTCCTGTTTGGTCAAATGAGGATTGAGGTAATCTACCGTTGCTTTCATCGTCTCAGCTGACTGCAGTACAAAAGGAAGCTGCATCTGCCCTGAACCAAAAAGTTCACCCACCACTTTCATCGCATCAATGAGTATTTCATTGACTATGACATCAGGGTGTATCTCATGACGTGCCTCTTCAACAAGCGGCAGCATACGCTCTTTATCTCCATCCATAAGCAGTTTTTTGATCTTCTCTTCATTGCTCATCGCCTCATAGGCTTCATCTGCACCTTCATCTTCGACCACAGCATCTGCAAAATGGTCGATGAATTTAAAGAGCGAGTGCTCATCCGGTGTAAAGAGTAACTCTTCACACACTGCAATATCCTCTGCTGTCATTTTAGCCAGTGGGATAATATGCTTCACATTGATGATCACTGATGTCATACCTGCCTGTACACAGTGATGCAAGAAGACTGAGTTCAGGTAGAATCTCGCATTCTTTTCCAAACCGAATGAGATGTTTGAAAGTCCAAGCGTGGAACCTACTTCCGGGTAGATCTCGTGTATCTCTTTAATGGCATCATAAGCATTCTTTCCGGCAAACCTATCTTCTTCTTCACCCGTACCCACAGTAAAGGCCAACATATCGAACATAATGTTCTGCGGTTCAAGTCCATATTTGTTCACGGCAAGTTCGTACATACGTTTCGCCACTGCTACTTTCTTCTCTTTACTTCTTGCCATCCCCTCTTCATCGATCACAAGACAGACAAGTACAGCCCCGTACTTTTTGGCCAACCTACAGTAGGTTGCAAAGTTCTCTTCACCATCTTCCAGGTTCGTTGAGTTGATGATAGGCTTTCCACCGATACACTTCAACCCCTCTTCTATGGTATTGGGGCGCGTAGCATCCGGCATCAAAGGGATAGGTATCTTCTGGTTATAGAGCTCCATGACCGCCCTCATATCCTTGGCGCCGTCACGTCCTGCAAACTCCACATTGACATCAAGCATATGCGCCCCGTCACGCACCTGTGCCTGACCTACAGTGAGTGTACCTTCATAGTCACTGGCTAAAATGAGCTCTCTAAATGCCTTAGAACCCGTCGCATTGGAACGCTCTCCTATCAATAATGGTGCCGGTTCTTGGAAAAGCTCTACTGTGTTAAAAAGAGATGCCACACTTGGTTTTATGCTTCCTGTTGCTACTTTGGGTGTCACCACCTCTACGGCTTTTTTGAGTGCCTGAATATGCTGAGGCGTGGTACCACAACATCCACCTAAAAAGCTTACACCATCATACCCTGTAAATTCCAGCTGCTTTTCAGTAAATTCATCCGGTCCCATTGGATAGTAAGTGTATCCTCCACGGTTTTGAGGCAGTCCTGCATTGGCATGAATAGAGATAGGTTTGTGCCAGAGTTCAGAGAGAGTCTTGAGGTGTTTTTTCACCTGGTCTGGTCCAGTACCACAGTTAAACCCTAAAGAGAGAATATCAAACGGCTCCAGTATGGTAACGATTGTCTCGGCATTGGTACCTATAAGCATCGTACCGCTGAGCTCGATCGTGACAGAAACCATGATAGGAAGCTGAACTTCTCTCTCTTCATTGGCATCCTGACAGGCATGCAAAGCAGCTTTGATCTGTAGAGGATCCTGACAGGTTTCCAAAAGAAAAACATCACATCCGCCGTCTATAAGTCCAAGTGCAACACATTTATACCCTTCATACATCTCGTCATAATGGATATGCCCTAAAGAAGGAAGCTTTGTTCCCGGGCCTATAGAACCCAAGACAAACTTTGGTGACTCTTCTGTACCATATTCGTTACAGATCTTCTTTACGATCTGAGCACCCTTTTTAGAAAGTTCATAGGCTCGTTCACCCATAGCATACTCATCAAGTACCCACGGCATCGTACCAAATGTGTTCGTTTTCAGTAGGTCAGCACCCGCCATAGCATAACGCTTATGTATACGCTCTATAAGCTCAGGTGCTGTGTGGTTAAGCAGTTCATTACATCCCTCTTGATCCACACCTTTATCATCTATCCACGCTTCAGACGGCACTTTAAGGTCTTGTATCTGTGTACCCATTGCACCGTCGATGACGAGTATACGCTCTTGCAAAAGTGATTTGATTGTTTCTGTAGTAGACAAAAAACGCCCCTTTATCAT
>JBFEWI010000287.1:0-1576 GCA_041546475.1 Sulfurovum sp. | reverse complement strand
TCTCTTTGACGGGAACAGTAGTTTTGGGGTTGAGAATATCAGCACAATGGTCAAGGCAGAAACGAAAGTGGCGGAAGTGAGTGCAGCAAGTATTTTGGCAAAAGTTACACATGACAGAGAGATGATAGAGATGGCAAAAAAATATCCCCAATACGGCTTTGAGAAACATAAGGGGTATGGGACCAAAGCACACATTGAAGCGTTACTCAAATATGACCGATGCGAAATGCATCGTAAAACGTTTAGGGTAAAAGGTTTGGATGAACCTACGCTGTTTTAAAAGTTGACAGGACTCTCATTAAGCTGGATAAATTGCCGTAAGGTGGTCCATTTTTTTACCCATGTTAAGCAGTGCCATATCTGCCAGTGTCAGTGCCATCATCGCTTCGCATACGACAGCACCCCTGATAGCGACACATGGGTCGTGTCTTCCTTTGAGGTTGCATTTCACCTCTTCATTGTGGGTCGTGATCGTCTGCTGCTCTTGGAAAATAGAAGGTGTCGGTTTGAAGTGCGTCTTCACCACGATCGTATCTCCGTTGGAGATGCCTCCCAGCATGCCGCCGGAGTGGTTGGACGTAAACCCATCTAAAGTAATTTCATCATTGTTCTCACTGCCTTTGAGATGGGTACTGGCAACACCGTCACCTATCTCTACTGCTTTGGCCGCGTTGATGCCCATCATTGCTTCTGCAAGTATGGCATCGAGTTTGTAGTAGAGAGGTTCACCCAGTCCTATGGGTACGCCTGTAGCCGTAGTTAGAACCACACCGCCTACAGAGTCATGGTTCTCTTTTGCTGCCAGGATCGCAGCTTCCTGGGCAGCTTCCTGGGTAGGGTCAAGGGCATACATCTTAGAACTTTTTGCATATTCAAAATCCTGTACACTCCCTTTGATCCCATCGACTTCACAAAGACCGCTCTGTATCGAGACCCCAAGTTCTTTCAGCATCAGTTTTGCTATGGCACCGCCCGCTACACGTGCAGCTGTCTCTCTTGCAGAACTTCTTCCTCCGCCACGGTAGTCTCTCAGTCCATATTTGTGAAAGTAGGTGAAATCTGCATGTCCTGGTCGAAAGAGATCTTTCACATTGTCATAATCTTTGGATTTCTGGTTGGTGTTGAAGATGATCATAGCGATAGGGGTCCCGGTACTTACCCCTTCGAAGGTACCAGAGAGTATTTCTACCTTGTCCGCTTCTTTGCGCCCTGTTTCCAGTTTGGATTTACCGGGTTTTCGTCTGTCGAGTTCACTCTGTATAAAGGCTTCATCGATCTTCAGTCCGGCAGGTACACCGTCAAGTATGCAGCCAAGCGCTTTACCGTGGGATTCACCAAACGTGGTAAGGGTCAGTTTTTTTCCGAAGGTGTTCATGCTTTTAATTCCTTTAATGCCAGTTCGGCTGCTTTCTGTTGGGCTTCTTTTTTACTTTTTCCTTTTGCGGTCGCAATGGTTTTATCATCAAGGGTGACGGCTATCACGAACTCTTTTTTGTGGTCTGGGCCTGAAGAGTCTAAAAGGGTATAGTTGGGTGTCACACCGTGGGTTGCCTGTGTGAGTTCCTGCAACGCTGTT
>JBFEWI010000060.1:0-8980 GCA_041546475.1 Sulfurovum sp. | reverse complement strand
GAGTGTCTGGTACTGGTATATGTTTTGTAGTATGATCACATAGGATCTTGGAAAGGGCATAGCTTTGATTCTCTTGTATCTCCACATACGACGAAAGTAACCTACACTTTGCCAAAACAGAAAGAGTGCGATAAGCGCAAAAAGAAACTGTATGAGTAGAAGATAATAGCTTGCCATGCGCTTAGAAACCTTGTAATAAAAGTCTATCACTATTAGTGTAACACTTTTTACTTCAGGAATGTATGATGATAGTGACTATTTACATGCAAAATATTTTCTGCTAAAATAATGTTTGAAGAGAGAGCCTAAGCTCCCTCAGATGGTTAGCAACTATTTAGATATCTTAGGATAGCTAAAACAATTGTCAAAATGAGAATGATAATATCCATATCATTCACCACCTTTCGCAGTTAAGACTTAACTCGCGAATATCAAACAACAGTTCCAGCTGTTGTTTTGAGAAACAACCAGTTAAACTGCATACAAATATTATCTCAATTTTTTCAACATGATTAAAAATATGACAAATTGACATATAGGACAAAACAAGGGAAAAGATGCTCATACGAAGCGGTAAGATACAGTTTTTATTTTGGACGGCTTTCTTCTCTGTGATGCTGTATATATGGATAGTGACTATCGGGCTGCAGACCTTTGTACTCCCTGATGAAAAGCCACTGCAATGGCCGCAACATGTGATCCTGCTAATGTTTGTGCTTTACGGATTTTTGGCTGTTGCTTTAGTCGTGGGAACCATCATCTCTACGATGATCAACAACAGATACTATATGAAGTTTTTCAGCATTTCTATGATGGTGGCTCTTGCCATGTTACTACTGACAAGAGGGATGTTCGGTTGATCTCCGGCAAGGAAGAGGGTACTTTAGTACTCCTGCATCTCTCCTTCAATATAGAGTATGGACTCTTTTAGTGCTTCTATGACACTGATCTCACGCTCTTCAAGTTTTTCTTTGCATAATACACGTAACTTTTCAAGATATAGGTCTAATAATTCGTCCTGGTTCATACCGTCTCCTTTGTATAGCGTATTTTGTTTAGTATAGCATCACTACGCTTTGACTATCTGCAAGTTTTCCTTGTTAAGAGGAGCAGCTGAGCTTTTTATTTTTAAATTCCTGTGGTGTAGCCGCTGCCCATCTTTCAAACTCAGAATGTTCGTCAAATGGGTTCTGGGCGATCTTAAAGAGATCATCCACCACAGAAAAGTCACCTTTCTCCGCTGTATCTATAGCCTCTTGAAGCATATAGTTCTTGAGTACATATTTTGGATTGGCGGATAGCATCTGGCTTTTACGCTCTGCTGTATCTATGGTTTTGATACGCTCATCGTATCTGTCCAGCCATGCATTCATAGGTTCATGGTAGAGCCCTGTAGAGAGGAGTGCTTCTCTGTCCCCTTCATAGTGGCTGAGTGTTCTAAGAAAGAGTGTATAGTCCACATGCAGCTGTTCCAGCATGTCCAGCATATCGTCTATAAGTTCAGGGTCGCCTTCTATCGTGCCTTCCAATCCGAGTTTTTTACACATGTAGTAGTGAAAATACCTGATATAGATCTTATCAAACATCGCCAGGTTCTTTTCCATCTTCTCGGTATCAGTTAATGGACTGAGGGCCATCATCAGTGACTTAAGATTCCATTTGGCGATTTCGGGCTGGTTTGCAAAACTGTAGCGTCCCTCTACATCTGTATGGTTGCATACATGTTCATGGCGGAAATCATCCAAAAAGGCATAGGGTCCATAGTCTATCGTCAACCCGGCGATGGACATATTGTCCGTGTTCATGACACCGTGGTTAAATCCGACAGACATCCATTGTGCTATGAGCCTTGCCGTGATGATCATCACATCATTAAAGAGCAGGGTATAGCGGTTCTCTTTACCGCTGTGATGCGGGAAATTCTCCTCGATGACATAATCAGCCAACGCTGCAAGCTCTTTGAACTTTCCCTGGTGGGCATAATATTCAAACGTACCAAAACGCACCCATGAAGAGCTCACACGACAGACGATAGCCCCTTTTTCTATTTTCTCACGTCTTACATCATGGTCTGAACCTATGAGTCCCAAACAGAGCGTGGTGGGTATACTCAGACCATGCATCGCTTCACTCATGAGATACTCCCTGATACTTGAACGCAGTACTGCGCGTCCGTCACCGTTACGCGAATACTCGGTCATCCCTGCACCTTTGAGCTGTAGATGATACTTGTCTATCGTACCGATGTTGATCGCTCTTCCATCTCCAAGCCTAGGCACGAAATAGCCAAACTGATGCCCTGCATAACACATGGCAAAAGGCTCTGACCCTTCCAATGTGTACTCACCATTGAGTAACTTCACGAATGCCTCGCTCTGAAGTTCCTCCTCATCGATATTGAGCACCTTGGCCACATCCGTGTTGGCATGTATAAGATAGGGCTCTGCAAGAGGGGTTGGTGTGACTCTGTCATAACACTCAGCCGGTAGTTCCAGGTAGGGGTTGGTTACATGTAATTCATTTAATTTCATACGCTCATATTAGCCGGTAAAGCTTTGATGTGACTTATAAAGTTAAAAATATATATTTACGGTGAGGTATAACAGCATCTTTGGTATAATCTGTATATTAAAACAAGGGCTTCTTGATGGCGAAAAATCCGACACTACTACAACACTTCCGCTCTTTTTGTTACCAAAACCATGCCACAGACTTTGAACAGGCAGTAGAGTACTTTACTGTATTTGGGGGCATGGGATGGAGTGTTGACTTTTCTAGATCCATTGATGAACTGATAGAAGAGAAAGTGCTTCAAAACTACAGATACATACATGGTGACATTGCACATACAACGAAGAGCAAACCTATCTATCACAAACTATTATCAGCCATAGCATCAGGTGATCGAAGAGAATTCTCTGCATTTAAAAAAGCGAATGTGAAGAGAGAAGAGGGTGAAGAGGCGATAGACTGGCTGATCAAAAAGGGATTTCTGGAGTTTGACAGATCGGTTGAAAAACCTCTGACAGAGGCAGAAGCGAATTCTGATAAACTTTTGTTTGTTCAACCCTTTATGCGTTTCTGGTTTGCCTGTATCTCTCCTTACTATAAAGGCATCAAAGAGGGCGACTACTCTGAGATGAAAGCACACTGGTCACGCATAAGGTCAGAATTCTCAAATTTTATCTATGATCAATTGGTACTAGAGATGCTCAAAAAGAGTTTCAAGGATGCCTTTGAAGGCGATCCTATCGTTGGTATCGGCGGGTATTGGGACAGGAATGTCGAGATCGATCTATTGATCAAAAGAAAGTCCGGTGAGATGATCGCAGGTGCAACAAAGTACTCTAAGTCAAAAGCCAACAAAAGTGAACTCACAAAGCTCAAAGAGAAGTGTGCACAGGCGAAACTGGATGTCGACAGGTTTGTCCTCTTCTCTAAAAACAAATTCTCATCTGAACTCAAAAAGGAAAAAGGGGAGAAACTGCAGCTTTTTTCATTGAGGAACCTCACCGGCCTGATCGCTGATCTGAGTGAAAAAGACCTGCTGGTTTATACCAATAAGAAGTATTAGTATAGAGGGTGTTACCCTCTGATATTGAGGAAGTTCTTGGTACTGATATCATCCCAAGGTTTATTGAGTTTGACAAAATCCTGATAACTTTTTAATACACGTTTAAAATCTTCACTTTGGGCACTTTGGGCATCGAGTACCTCATTCAGTGCGACTTTGGCAGCATCCATCATATCTTTTGGAAATGTCCGTATCTTTACATTGTCCGGAAGTGCCTGCAGTGCTTTTGCATTTTTGTATCTGAATTCATGAAGCATGTTCGCCGACATCTCTTCACTGGCTGCCGTGATAATGGCTTGATGCTCACTACTCAGCTTTTCCCATCTTGCTTTGTTAAATGTGATCTCGAGTATGGAACCGGGTTCATGCCAGCCTGTATAGTAGTAGGGTGCTGCTTTTGCAAAGCCCATCATACTGTCCAGGGCAGGTCCTACCCATTCTGTCGCATCGATGGTGCCGCGTTCCAGTGAGGTATAGATCTCTCCTGCAGGCAGCAGTACAGGGTTCACTCCAAGTTTTTTCATCACCTCTCCACCCAGCCCGGGGATACGCATCTTGAGCCCTTTGAGATCTGCAAGCGAGTTGATCTCTTTTTTGAACCAACCGCCCATTTGGGGTCCTGTCGTTCCTCCTATAAGCGGGTAGAGGTTGAATTTACCGTACATTTCACGCCAGAGTTCATATCCGCCGCCAAACTTCATCCATGTGACCATCTCTTCACTGGTGAGCCCCAGAGGCATACCTCCAAAGATAGAGAAAGCTGGATTCTTCCCTTTCCAATAGTAGACACCGGAGTGAAACGCATCGATCTGTGCTGCGGAAGTAGAGTCGAAGACCTGAAGGGCAGGGACAAGAATGTTCTTGGCGTAGACTTTGATCTCGAGTGTCCCTCCGCTCAGTTCGGCACAGCGTTTGGCAAAAGCATCGACACCAGTTCCCATAATGGGAAAGTGTGCAGGCCAGGATGTAGCAAGTTTGAGCGTTACTTTTTTACCCCGGTTTATGTTGGCAGAAGTCCCTTCTGTCTTCTCTTCAGCCCTGTGGCATCCGTTTAGTGCCAAAGCGGTCGCCCCGATGGCGGTACCGGCGATAAAGTCTCTTCTTCTCATTCTTTTTGTCCTTAAACCCATATGATGGATTAAAATCATAAACTAGCAACTATCATTGTGTCTATGATATTCACATAAAATCATCACCTAACCTTTGGGTTAAGCTCAAATTTTCTGTAAACATCCTAAACACAAGTATAAACGCTATTTTCACAATTCTACTACATAATTTGGGTTTGAATTAATAGATAAGATAGTAACATAACACACATTAAAGGATGTAGATTGAACTGCCATATTTGCGACAAACCAACAGTGTCATTTCACCATGAAAAAACACACATTACCTATTACTATTGTAAGGCTTGTCAGTACATTTTTAAATCACCCGAATATCATCAGGATCTCAGCAGACAAAAAGAACGGTATAACCTTCATGAAAATGATGAAAATGATCCAGGATACCAGGCTTATTTCCAACGGTTCTTAGATTTCATACTCCCTTTACTGGACAAACCGAAAACAGCGCTTGATTTTGGTAGTGGTAGAAGCTCTTTGCTTGCTTCACTACTTACAAAAGAAGGCATTGTGTGTGACTACTATGACCCTATATATCATCCTGACAGATTAGAAGAAAAGAAAAAGTATGGACTGATCGTCTCTACAGAAGTGTTTGAACACCTGCATCAGCCACAAGATGTATTTGAGAATCTCTTGGAACGATTGGAAGAGGGTGGTTACCTGGCATTACAAACACAGTTTCACCCCAATGATGTAGAGGCGTTTAAAAAGTGGTATTACCATCAGGACCCAACACATATCGTTTTTTTTACTGCGCAGACTTTCAGAGTACTTTGTAAAAAATATGGTGTTGAGTTTATCGCTGATAATGGGAAAAATATGGTGCTTCTAAAAAAGTATTAACTTGATGCTCTAATGTCTACAACGTCTATATGAGGATAATTTCACTTTAATCGTATAGTCTCATGTTGGATTTATTCAACTTTTGAGAATATAATTATGTATTTCACTTTATTATGAATTAAGATTATTTATATCATAATATTTAAAATAATTATATGATAATTATTTTATGCTGAGTACAGAAAAGAAAAGCCAAACTATTTGTAAAAATAGGACGGAAAGCCACGGATCTCATTTGAGAAAGCCGAGTTGCCTCAAGCAAGGTAATTCGGCTTTTTTAGTTTTAAGCAGATCAAAACTACTTTTTTCATCCTAACTGCCAGAGTTGGAAAATGATGAAAGCCACGTCAATCAGAAAATACCTTGCGAAGTTGAACCGTTTATAGAAGTCTATCTAATAGACTATTATTTCTGGTTTCAACACATAGATAAAACCTACTTGTTCAGTAGGCAGTTATCTGAACATTTAGGTTTTATCTTCAATTGAAAGGAGATATGATGTTTAACGTTAAATATAGTTTTTCAAGTGCTAAGGCACTTGGTATATTGATCTTATTACTATTGTCAGCTGTTAATCTGCATGCATTTGACAAGTCAGAGGAGGATTATGAACTAAAACTCTTAGGGAAATATGTCTTTTTTGATGAAATCTCTGAGCCAGAGAGAATGGGATGTGTAACCTGCCATGATCCAACAACCGGCTGGACAGGTAGTGTTTCAGGTATTAATCTACATCAAGTGGCTATCACTGGTGCCAATCCACATAGAGTAGGTAATCTTAAGCCTCCTAGCAGTGCATATGCGAGCTTTTCTATGCCGTTTGGACCATGTAATTCTGGTGGGCTTCGTATCAATGGAGAGCGCTATTGTGGGGGTAACTTCTGGGATGGTCGTTCTGTAGGTCTTGAGAAAGATAAAGAGGACACCAGTATTCAGTTTATTGGGGCAACAAAACATATTGGTGAAGAGGTTTTTTACAAAAGTGATGGTACTCCAGTAGCCAATTATGATGAGGTGATGGAGTTTAGCAAGTATTTTGGACCAACATCTGATCAAGCGTTAAATCCTATGCCAAACCTGGTTGAACAGAATATCGACAGACTGTCTGTCTGTTTGCATGTCCAAAATTCAGACTATGCTGCACTCTATAAAACGGTATGGGGTGAGGATATCAACTGTAGTGAAGATGCTGTAACGATAAGTGCTCCCGATGTAGATGGCAATGAAACAAATTTTGACATCAGTTTCAAAAGGGTTATACTCTCAGTTGGTGCCTATGAGCATTCCAGCGATATGAACTCGTTCAGTTCCAAGCGAGATAAAGCATTACGTACTGAGCTTGCTTGTCTCGATAAAGAGGGTGAATTTAAAGATTACTATGATGTTAAAGTGTGTGATCAAAAAAATCCTGAAGATTACGGTAAGTTTCCATTGCTCGGTTTGACAGATCAAGAAAATGATGGGCATGATCTTTTCTACGCTGAAGCTAGGTGTGCAGCATGTCACTCTGATAATAGAGGGGATGACGGGACGGAACCACTACAGCGTTATAGTAGAAATGATTTCCATCATTTAGGCGTTCCGTATAATGCTGAGGTACCTAATGGATCATCTTCAACAGGTGTATCAGGCCGTGGAATAGTTACTGATGGCGGTGATGGATTCTTTAGAACACCGACTGTGCGTAATGTGGATAAACGTAAAGAGGGTAAAGATAAAGAGTTTATTAAAGCCTATATGCACAACGGCTGGTTCAAGAGTCTTGAAAGTGTGGTCCATTTTTACAATACTTCATTCTTGGGTGACAGTGGAACTCCATATGAAGAGACAACCGCTGCAGAATTCGGGATCACTCGATGTGAAGAGACGATGAAGGCTAAAGAGCTTGAAGATGGTGTAACCGAAAAAGAAGCATTGGCGAACAACTGCTGGCCTGAACCAGAGTTTGATACGGGTGTATTTCGTCGTAATGTAGGTAATCTTCATTTGACCGCTGAGGAGGAAGCCGCTCTTGTTGCTTATATGAAAACTCTTTCGGATGAATATACGCCTCAAGCACCAAAACCATACAATGATAAGAAAAAATAGTAGGTATTCTAATACTGAACACCCCTCTTACTGAGGGTTGTTTTAGATGATTGTCTCACATACTGAGAGGAATTCTAATACTCATGGGAAGACTAACGTGTTTAGAAAAGTGAGTACTCTTCCTGGATCGTATGTAACATACTTTTGTCTGCATTGTAGATGAATGCATAGTTATAGTGGATGTTTTTAAGAAGCTCCTGCAGCTCTTCTTTTGTTGCAAACCAGTGTGGGTGGTCGATGCCCGGTACTTTGGTCTTAGGCGGTGTCATAACAACACTCTTGACCCACATGTTGCTTCTCATGACATATTCTCTTGCTTTGGTGATATCAGAGAGGTTATCGGTAAAGATGGCTACCTTATCGCTCTTGCTTGCCTGCGTGCTTTTGAGCTTTCCGTCTATGAATACCGGTGTAAAGTGTTTCGTATACTTCAGGCGTTCTATGGAGTAAGGCAGTTCATGTGTCTCACAAAAGTCGATCACACGGAGCAGGTACTCTAGATGGAACGGGATCAGTTCTTTTTCCTGGTAGACGAATCCGCCTACTTTGAAAGTCGTTCTAAAGAGTGTATCGAAGACGACATATCCATCTACCTCTTTCTTGAGTCTCGGTACGTCAGGCTTGATCAGCTCCATCAGTGCTTTGTCTGCTCCCACAAAAAGCGAACATTCTGAATTGAGTATCTGTTCAAATGCCTTTCTCCAGTCATCTGAGATAAAGGTGATGTTCGTTTTGTGCACAAGTATCATTTTCAGGAATGTCAGTTCATGGTCTGAAAGCAGATAGAATTTTGCTTCTTTCCTAATAATAACGTAACGAATGAGCTTCATCGCTGCAAGCTGCAGGTCCGAAACCTTGATCCAGGCAATTTCATCATCTTTTTTGACGATATTGTCATCCGCATAAACGATGGCATAGGCACCATTGGCGATGGCCTGGTCTATCTCTTCCTGATTTGAAGAGAAGAAGAGATCACCATGCTCTACCTTTGAGTAGTAGACAGTTGCAGCCTCTATCGCTTGGACCTTCGGACTGTTCGTGAGTGTTCCCTCTGTGAGGTTTACAATGTCTTCAATCTTCATACTTAACCTATAGGTGTTCCAGCCGTTTTCGGCTTTTCCGGACGTATCATGCACAGACCGTTCTCATCTTTGGCTGCAAGAAGCATACCTTCACTCTTAAGACCCATCAGTTTTGCCGGTTTAAGGTTTGCCACAACACAGACCTGTGTATTGAGCATCTCTTCAGCGCTATACCACTCTTTGATCCCTGCAACGACCTGTCTAGGTGCCTCTTCACCGATATCAACCTGCAGCAAAAGAAGTTTTTTACTCTTTGGTACTTC
>JBFEWI010000254.1:0-1936 GCA_041546475.1 Sulfurovum sp. | reverse complement strand
TTCGGATAGAGAACTCAAAGAAAAATTCGAACGTATTAAAGCCATAGTCACATGCAAGCAGTAATCCAAGACCTCCCCTCCTCTGCAGGAGTATACCAGTATTTTGATACAAGCGGCAAACTGCTCTATGTAGGAAAAGCAAAGAACCTGAAGAACAGGGTCAAAAGCTACTGGCGTTTTTCTCCTGAATTCAGACCCAACCCTGCGCAAAGTTCCCGCATCATTAAAATGCTCTATGAGGCCAGTAGACTTGAGTATATCGTCGTCGAGACGGAAGAAGATGCGCTCATCCTGGAAAACTCGCTGATCAAGCAGCTCAAACCCAAATATAACATTCTGCTTCGTGATGACAAGACCTACCCCTACATCTATATCGATGAATCTGTTGACTATCCCAGATTTGAAATTACCCGAAAAGTCATCAAAGGAAAAAAGATTACCTACTACGGCCCTTTTCCTACCGGAGGGAAAGCCTTGCTTGATGCGCTCTATGAAGTCTATCCGCTTGTACAAAAAAAGTCTTGTTTAAAAGAGGGAAAAGCCTGTCTTTTCTACCAGATCAAAAAGTGTCTGGCGCCTTGTGAGGGGAAAATATCACCTGAAGCCTATGGAGAGATCGTCACACAGGCCAAAACATCCATCGTCAAACGTAAAGATCTCATCTCTACCCTTGAAGAGAAGATGACTAACCTTGCCATGCAGGAACGTTATGAAGAAGCCGCAGCTATGCGCGACACTATCCATGCCATCTCTTCACTGACGATCACCTCAAACATTGATTTTGCCAATACTATGGATCTGGATATCTTTGCTATACAAAATGGTGATGAAAGGGGTGTGATCGTCAAGCTCTTTATGCGCGGAGGAAAGATCATCTCATCGGCATACTCTTACTTCAGACATACCCATATGTTTGACGAGAATGAAGCCTATAAACAGGCTTTATTGGAATTTTATACCATCGATACCCCTCATATAGGAAAACAGATCCTTACGGCCCATACTTTTGAAGACTCCGAACAGGTGGCACATAGCCTCTCTGCACGCTTTGACAAAAAGATAGAGATACTCACCCCTCAGCGCGGTCCCAAAGCCAAACTGATCTCTTTGGCCCTGCAGAACTGCGAAGAGCTATTGCGTAAAACACAAAGCAATACCCTGATGGAACAGAAAATCGCTGATCTCTTTGACCTCTCTGTCATTCCTTACCGTATAGAAACCTTCGACAACTCTCATCTTATGGGAGCTGCTACCGTGGGTGGTATGGTGGTATGGGATGAAGACCAATGGGATAAATCCGCATACCGGCGTTACACGCTGCATGAGCGTGATGAGTATGGGCAAATGAAAGAGATGCTCTCTAGACGTATAGAGAAGTTTAAAGAAGAACCTGCCCCTGATCTTTGGATACTTGATGGAGGACAGGCCAACCTCAATCTTGCAAAAACCCTTCTCAAAGAAGCCAATGTCAACCTTGATGTCATCGCCATAGCCAAAGAAAAGCTCGATGCAAAGGCACATCGTGCGAAAGGTGCGGCCAGAGACATCATCTATACCTCTCATGGTATTCTTGAACTCAAACCCAATGACAAACGTCTGCACTGGATACAGCGACAAAGGGATGAAGCACACCGTTATGCCATCACCTACCATCAGAACAAAAAACGTAAAGAAGATACACAAATTTCACTTCTCAATAAAAAAGGTATAGGTAAGGCAACGGTCAAAAAGTTGATCGATTATTTTGGAACATTTGAAGCCATAGAGAATGCATCTTACGAAGAAATAGAAAAAATTACAAATAAAAAAATTGCAAACATTATTAAAAATAATAATTACTAATCATACATAATTTAATATTTTTTACTAAAAAGCTTCCTAATTCAATCTATTTTTAGTTTAATTGTTATAGAGTTTTAGCAGTGGTATTATGTAT
>JBFEWI010000324.1:0-1230 GCA_041546475.1 Sulfurovum sp. | reverse complement strand
TTCCATGGCAAAAGAGATGGAGTATGACCTCCATAACTGGGTTGCCTATATGATCTTACCTCTCTTTGCTTTTGTGAATGCCGGTGTTGATCTCCAAGGTATCTCCATAGAAGAGATGGCCGGTCCTGTACCACTAGGCATCATGCTTGGCCTCTTTATCGGTAAACAGGTGGGTGTATTCGGTTTTTCCTGGCTGGCCATAAAAATGGGGCTTGCTTCTTTACCACAAGGTAGCAACTGGACCTTGATGTATGGGGTCAGTGTATTGACAGGTATAGGTTTTACCATGAGTCTTTTTGTAGACACTCTGGCCTATAATGATACACAGATATACCATTATGCAGACAAGCTGGCCATCCTTCTGGGGTCATTTCTCTCTGCCATAGTCGGTTATCTGATTTTATATATAAAAACATGCCAGTCATCCTTATCTGATAAAGAAGCGGTTTTAGAGAAATAAAAGTCTTTTTGTTCTATCATATAATTAGGTTATAGCTATAAATAGCCTTAAAATATAAAAGGATGAAGTATGATTGAAAAGAAACAAGTTAAAAAGTACATTAAAAAACAAATGGACAGCATGCTTAAAAAAGAGCTGAAACAAGAGATTAAAAAGCATATTAAAGACTATAAGAAAAAAGAAAAAGCGGAGAAAGCAGCAAAAAAGAAAAAGTAAGAGTACCTGATATTCGCCTCGTTCACACTACAGATGAACGAGGACGGATCCAAAGTGGTCACCCCAGATAGATCACTTCTTCATTCTCTACTATATGTGCTTTTTTATCTAGCGCATTTTCAATAACACTTCGTAAAATAGTCTGTTTGTCCTCTTCTCCATGGATAAGATAGATACGATAAAGATCTTCCATCTGTGATATCCATTTAATGATCCCTTCCTGGTCCGCATGTGCAGAAAAACCGTTGATCGTATGTACACTTGCTTTGATCAGTATATCTTCATTAAATATCTTGACCCAGCGTGCACCATCAACGATATGACGTCCCAAAGTGCCTATAGCCTGATACCCTACGAATATGACGGCATTCTTGGGGTTCCAAAGTCGATTTTTAAAATGATGAATGATCCTCCCTCCCGTACACATACCGCTGCCTGCTATGATAATGGCACGGGTATCGACTTCGTTAATGGCTCTCGAGCCTTCTACATCGGGTGTATAGACAAGGCTTTCAAAATCAAAGACCGTTCCATCTCTTTTTTTGTACTCCTGA
>JBFEWI010000323.1:0-1231 GCA_041546475.1 Sulfurovum sp. | reverse complement strand
TTTTTCATACCCTACTTGATAAAGTGCATTCATATACTTTTTGTCAAAAAAATCTTCCAGAGGCACATCAAAACTCTTTGGTACATTGGTTATATATACATGAAACCCATCTCGTTTGGCCAATGAAGTGATATTGAGTAGGTCACCCACCCCATGATATTTCGTCAAGGTATAAAATGACCGCTCTGCAATATCACCAAGTGAAAGAGAAACAGGTTTATACTCAGGGTCTACCTTCGTATTTCGTATCAGCCACATATTTTTTTGAGGATATATTTGTAACATACGCTGCAGCTTTCGAATATCCATATCACGAGGATATACAAATATCTGTCTGGTTACACCACCATCTACGTGTACTTCCTCGTGCCTTTTTCCATTAATCACCACATCTATGAGTACCGGCGGGAAAGCACCGGGGATGGAAGATGAGGCTAACATAATGTCTCTAATAAGTTTTGGGGCATCTGAACGACCACTTAAAGCAATTTTTGTAATATCCCAAACAACCGGGCGCTGTGCATCAAGATTGGTAGTACCGATCTGTAGCATACGACCTTTTTTTGCCTCCTTTGCCAACTCTGCTACAAAAACATCATTTATCTCTTCAGTAAGGATCTTTTTTAGTGGTGCCGAATCTCCTAGTGAAGCACCAAAAAGTGCTTCCATCGGTGAAAATAGAACGATGTTCTTTTGAGAGGACTCTGTATAGAGTCTTTGTATCACCTTATCATACTTTGACCCCATGAATGCAAAAGGAGCCATCAGGGCACCCGTCGAAATACCTGTCACCACAGTAAAATGAGGTCTATCACCGCGTTCACTCCAACCCTTTAAGAAACCCGCACCATATGCACCGTCCTCAGCACCGCCTGAAAGGGCAAGTATATCTATTCTTTTACGAAAACTTTTATTGGCTTCAAGTCTCTTGATATTCGATCTTGTATAGGTATATTTTGCCGTTTCATCACCCCAGTAACGAATGTTTGTGTAACCCATAATCGTAGCTTTAGTATAGTTTTCTGCGGCAGGTGGAGGGAAGGAACGTTGCTTAGTGGAGCAGGCAGAGAAAAACAATATCAATGGTAAAATATTTACCAGTATCCATGAAATCTTTTTTTTATGCATATATACTCTTTCTATCAATCACTTGATCCCCCTAATTTAAACTCTTCTTGAAGATTGAAAGGGAAAAGATAAAGAAAAACATCCCTATGACAAAAATCCAAAA
>JBFEWI010000009.1:0-18838 GCA_041546475.1 Sulfurovum sp. | reverse complement strand
TAAAACCGTTATACTCGCTGGGGTTGTGCGAACCGGTGATCATGATGGAAGCATCAGTCGTGATCCCGTCAAAATCGATGTAGTTGCTATAGTAGTTTACAGGGGTAGCAACCATTCCCATATCCAATACTTTGCATCCTGTAGCATTGAGTCCGGAAGTGAGGTAGTCTCTCAGTATGGGAGAGTGGGAACGGGCATCATAACCGATGGCAACCACTTTGCCACCGCCGATTTTCTGGCCAAGGTAATAGCCGATCAGTTTGACTGATGTTTCATTCAGCTCTTTTCCGAAGATCCCGCGGATATCATACTCTCTGAAGATGCTTTTTTCAATAATACCTGTCATGCTTTTTCCCTCTGTTGGCCGGTTTGGCTTGTGTATATAAAGTATAGCACTAAAAGCTAAGTTTCATCCCACCATAAAAACTGTTATTAAACGTTTGATCGTAGGTATCATACTCCGTATCTATATTACGATAGCCGGTAAACAGATGCACATTCGTGATGACTTCCATATCGGCTTCTACACGAAACTCCGTATAGCTTTCGCCGTCACTCAATGT
The DNA here is from genome assembly GCA_041546475.1 of Sulfurovum sp. GTDB lineage: Bacteria > Campylobacterota > Campylobacteria > Campylobacterales > Sulfurovaceae > Sulfurovum. Next base: position 18,275 of record JBFEWI010000009.1, on the reverse strand, counting down.
AAGAATGGAAGGAGCATATGCCACACTTGTTGCTATTGAAGTAGTAGGGATATTGTAGTTGAATGGTAGTGTATAGTTTGCTTTAGCACAGAAAGGAATAGCAATAAAATTATCGGCAAAGACAGATTTCAGTCCAAGTCCGAGTGCAAGCCCTTCTACACCCTGAAAAGTACTTTGGGCACTAACACCCAGCGTCGCCAGGTTGTCACCATCGGTATGAAGGTAGGAAGCATCCAGTGTATAAGAAGTACTGTCCGAGTAGTAGGTCAAAGCATTCAGATCGATAGAAGCACTGACCTCCAGATCTTCGTTATTGATATTGAGTCCTATATTGCTTTGGGCATGAAGCAGCCCAAGGGCAAACAGTGAAGTGATACAGAGTTTTTTTATGTACATGGCAAACCTTTGATATTTATGCATATAATACTATCATAACTTTCTTGACAGATACTAATCTGCCGGTCGATAGTTTTTTTCTTTTTCCCGTTTCTCTTGTTTGATCTTTTCTTGATAGGCTTTCTTTTTCTCTTGCATCATAGCAGCATCTTTGAGGTCCTCTTCATTGTCATGGCGGACCGCATCGATAAATTTGCTATGGTCATCGAACTGTCCTGTTCTTACAGCCCAGATCAAAGCCAGTAACCCTATGGCACCCAAAAATGTAGAGACACCTATCATTAGAATGACTATATTTTCTGACATTTACTATCCTTCTTCTTACACAAAAGCAAAGCTTTTGTGCAATTCATCTCACTTTTTGTTAAAGCATTATACAGGAAATTATTAAATGATTTTGCGTAGAAGGTTCGCCCTTGACTCATTTCTTTTCCTTGAATCTTAAACGTTTGATACGCATAGAGTTACCGACCACGACGAGTGAGCTCAAGCTCATCGAGAGTGCTGCCACCAGTGGATTGACAAATCCCATGACAGCCAACGGAACGGCCACGGCATTATACAACAAAGAGAAGCCAAGATTTTCTTTGACTGCGCCAAACGTTCTTTGTGAGAGCCTATACGATTCGTAAAGACTTTCGGGTTTTTCATCCAAAAGCACGATATCACTCACAGAGATGGCCACATCTGCGCCACTTCCCATCGCGATGGAGATGTCTGAGGAAGCAAGCGCTATGGCATCATTGATGCCGTCTCCGGCCATGACAACCACATGCCCCTCTTGATGGAATCTATCGATCAGTGCGGCTTTTTCCTGAGGAAGCAGTTTTGCATGGACCTCTCCTATCCCTACCTCTTTCGCCACCTTTTGGGCACTCTGCTCATGGTCCCCTGTAAGCATGACTACCGTGATTCCGAGGTTTTGAATCTTCTTGATAGCTTGGGTCGCACCCTCTCTTATGGTATCGGTCAGTTCAAAACGTGCCACGAGTGTGTCGTCTATCGTAAAGAAGAAGAGGGCATTGGGTGAATTCGTATCTAGATCGAGCTTTGAAGCCTGCATCAGTTCCGCATTGCCTCCGAGCAGTGACCGGTTTTGATATCTGGCTTTGATCCCTTTGGCTTCTATACTTGTGATCTCTTCCAGCGTGAGTGGTTCAAAGTTTTCATGCATACTCTCAAGATGTGCTTTGACCCCTTTAGAAATGGGATGGTTGGAGGTACTGACAAGCGCATAAAGCAAAGAGGGATCGAATGCTTCATAGTAGTCAGCATTGACGACAGAGGGCTTGCCTTCGGTGATCGTACCTGTTTTGTCTAAAGCAAGGATATCACTCTTCGCCATCGTTTCCAGAAAAGAGGCTTCTTTAAAAAGGATACCGCGTTTTGCCGCAACACTGATACCCACAAGGGTTGCCATCGGCGTAGCCAATCCCAGGGCACAAGGACAGGCAATAACGATCACAGAGATACTCACGATCAGTGCCTGTTCAAAGCTCTCAGTCCAAAAGTACCAACCTCCAAAGGTAAGCAGGGCAATGATGAGAATGACCGTTGAAAAATATCCGGACACAGAGTTGGCAAGCTGTTCTATGCGTGGCTTTTTTGTGATGGATTCTTCAAGAAGATTCACGATGGAGGTCAGCATAGAGTTTGAAGCATCTTTGGTTGCACTGTAGTGTATAACCGAGTCTAAACACACAGAGCCGCTTAAGATCGTGTCATCTCTCTTTTTATAGACAGGTTCATTTTCACCAGTGAGAGAACTCTCATCAAAAGAGCCTTCGCCCCAGGTCACTTCACCGTCAATGACGACCTTTTCCCCGGGCTTCAGTTCGATGATGTCTCCTATAATGATGTTCTCAATGCTTACCAAAGACTTTACGCCGTCTTTCAACGTTGTTACTTCGGTGGGTGTACTTCCCATAAGTGTGTCCAGAGTATCAACGGCATGTTTTTTACTCAATACTTCAAGGTATTTTCCTACCAGCACAAAAGTGATGATCATCACGACAGAATCAAAGTAGACTTCGCCGCTTTGCGTGATCATAGCATAGATAGAATAGATATAGGCAGATAGTGCACCTGAAGCCACCAGGGTATCCATATTGACGATGTTGTTCTTATAGCCATAGTAGGCACCCCTGAAAAAGATCCATCCAGAGTAAAAGAGTACAGGTGTGGCCAATATGAATTCTGCGACATTGAGGATATCTTTAAACGATTGCTGTATGCCTCCAAAATATCCCGCATAGTGTGCAACAGCCAGCCACATAATGTTCATCGCACCGAATACAGCCACTAAAATACGGGTGTAATAGGTTTTTCGTGTCGAGATAGCACGTTCTTCTTGAAGCTTCGGATCATAAGGGTAGGCATTATAACCGATAGAACGAATCGTCTCTATGATCTTGGAGAGTCGGATGACCTCAGGGTCCCAGATGATCTTGGCTTTGTTGTTCGTATAGTTGATACTTGTCTCTATGACCCCATCGGTTTTATGCAGCACCTTTTCATTGAGCCATACACACGCAGAACAGTGTATGCCTTCGATGATGAGGTTGATCTCATACAGCCCATCCTCGTGGATAGTGATGTATTTGTTTTTAAACCCTTCAAGGTCAAATTTTTCCAGATCTTCATTGCTTTGTATGGCAGGTTGAAGTTTGGTATCACCCAATTTGTCATAAAAGGTATCCAGACCTTCGGTATTTAGAAGGTGGTAGACTCCCTGGCAGCCTTTACAGCAGAAAAAAAGTTGTTTCTCATTCTGCTGTTCAGCGATCATCACTTCTTCAGGGAAAGTGAGATTACAGTGTGTACATGCTATGTCTGCCAATGATATATCCTTGATTGATTGTAATATGCACGCTTTTGTCCACATTACGAGAAGTATATATTTTATCTAAATATGGGTAAAATCTTCTATGGAAAATGCACTTTTATTGACGATCATCCTTCTATTTGCAGAACTTTTTGAGGCATATATGCAGCGTGCCCAGACGCTTTTGGGTGTTTTGGCAAAACTCTATGTCTATTATCAGAAAAGCATTTTTTTGTTTTTTCTTATCCAACCGGGGTTTTACTTTATACTTTTCGTAGTCGTTCTTACCGGTGTACTGAATTTGACGATGATCTTTCTTTTAGCGATTAAGATCTTTGATCTCTTCTATAAAATGGAACTCATTAAAAAAGTCTTTATCGCACGTGAAGTATCACAGGAGATAGCACAAATGTTGGAGTGGAAAATACCTTCAGTGTTTTTTTTGACGGGAGCAGCCTTGTATCCGCCTTTACTGTTTTATGCTCTGACATAAATATATGTGAACACGCAGAGGGTCAAATGGTGAATTTGACATAGAGCCCTGTAGTCTGTCAGCCCTGCCCATGAGGCGTACACTTTAATCATAATTTCAGCCAAAAAGGTTTATAATGCGGTTACTACATATAGCGTAGCATATCGTATGGCTAACGTACAATCTCCATAATGCATATTCAGAACAAGAGGAAATATGAGCGATAATAAAAAATCTTCTAACGGCAATGCTGCTAGCAGGAAAAACAGAACACACGTACCGGTAGAGGGTTACAAAATTGAAAATCTTCAACAGCTTCCACTGACAGAACTTGTAACGATAGCAAAAGAAGTTAAAGTTGAAAACCCCAATGAATTTCAAAGAAAAGATCTTATTTTTGAAATCCTTAAATCACAAGTAAGCCAGGGAGGCTTTATCCTCTACACAGGTATTCTTGAAGTAATGAACGATGGCTTTGGTTTTTTACGTTCTATCGATGGAAACTTCGCAAACTCGAGTAATGATACTTACGTAAGCGGTACACAGATCAAACGATTTGCACTCAGAAACGGTGATATCGTCACAGGGCAGGTACGTTCACCTAAAGACCAAGAGAAGTATTATGCACTGCTTAAAATCGAAGCGATCAACTATTTGGCTCCGGAGAAGTCAAAACAGAGACCTCTTTTTGAAAACCTTACGCCGCTCTATGCCAGCGAACAACTCAAACTTGAATATAATCCGATGAAAATGACAGGACGTGTGCTCGATCTCTTTACCCCTATAGGAAAAGGACAAAGAGCTCTTATTGTTGCGCCGCCGCGTACGGGTAAAACGGAATTGCTTAAAGAGCTTGCACATGGTATTACACACAATAACCCCGATGCTTCACTGATGGTACTGCTTGTGGATGAAAGACCAGAAGAGGTCACAGATATGCAGCGTTCAGTGAAAGGTGAAGTGTATGCTTCAACCTTTGACCTTCCTGCACAAAACCATGTCAGAACAGCCGAAATGGTGATAGAAAAAGCCAAAAGACGTGTAGAGATGGGTAAAGATGTCATCATTCTGCTTGACTCTATCACAAGACTTGCACGTGCCTACAATACAGTCACACCAAGTTCAGGTAAAGTCCTTTCAGGTGGTGTGGATGCCAATGCACTGCATAAACCAAAACGTTTCTTCGGTGCGGCCAGAAACATAGAAGAGGGTGGTTCTCTGACCATCATTGCTACAGCGCTTATCGAGACAGGGAGTCGTATGGATGAAGTGATCTTTGAAGAGTTCAAAGGTACAGGTAACTCAGAAGTGGTGCTTATCCGTCACGTTTCTGAAAGACGTATATATCCTGCGATCGATGTCACTAAATCGGGTACAAGAAAAGAAGAGTTGATGATGTCGCCTGAAACACAACAAAAAGTATGGGCACTTAGAAATGCAATGCAGAACATGGAAGAGGTCGAAGGGCTGAAGTTCCTCTTCTCTAAAATGATGAAGACCAAAACAAACGAAGATTTTCTTTCTTTGATGAATGAAGGTGCATAATAAGGGACATACATAATGAAAATAGGTGTTTTTGATTCCGGTTTGGGTGGCTTGACAGTTGTTCAGGCAATGACTCAATTGATCAAAGGCGCACAGATCTTCTATGTGGCAGATACCAAAAATGCCCCTTATGGCGAAAAAACCCCTGAACAAATTCTACAATTCTCACTGAATATCACCAATTATCTTATCACTACCCACCAGATCGATGCATTGATATTGGCATGCAATACTGCAACTTCTTCTGCGATCAAACATTTGCGGGAAATGTACCCCTCTTTGATCATTATAGGTACAGAACCGGGTATCAAACCGGCTATTGAACAGACTAAAACTGGGAAAATAGGGGTTTTGGCAACACCGGCTACACTGCAGGGAGATAAGTATAAGAGATTGTCACAAACGCTTGCTGCACAAAAAAATGTTGCCATTTTTGAACAGGCGTGTCCCGGGTTGGTCGAACAGATAGAAAAAGGTGAACTGGAGAGTGAAGCGACACATGGCCTACTTGAAACATGGCTTGCACCTATGCGTGAGAACAATGTAGATACGATCGTACTGGGGTGTACACACTACCCTCTTGTCGGTCAAAGTATAGAGAAGATCATGGACCGTAATGTGAGTCTTATCCATACAGGTGAAGCAATTTCCAGACATTTACTTTCACTGGGTACCGAAAAAGGACATCTCAATGAAGGAGAGTTACAGGTACATATCCATACGACCGGTGAGATCCAAATAGAAGTGTTGGAGAATATCATTGAGAACTATGTACATATACATCCTATAGAATTGGATGATCATTAGGGGCCTCACTTTCACCTTCCAGGTTGCTCTACTTGATAATACATTAGATAAAGTTATTCTTATATATTTTTTTAATAAAAAACGCCTACTATAAACTTATCTATGCTAGAATACATCCATGCGGTTTTACTGTATGTAAAACGCCTAATTTGTTGTGAAGCAAATTATGGGACTCAGAAACATCATATCTGAGTTTACCAGACCACCAATTAGAGGATAAAAGATGAAAAATATGTTAGAAAGCTTTGCAATATTCCTTGTTGGAGTTTTGTCTATAGGTGTCGTATATTTAATTGTACAGTACAATATGATCGATGATAAAAATTACGTAGACCCGTTAGATAAAAGTGCCTATGAAATGCCGACAGATGCAGAATTAGAAGCAGAAACTGATGCTCTTAATCTGGATGATGATGAGGATCTTGATCTAGAGGAGTAAGTGTAGATGCAGTGCAAGTAGGCGTTACTTTACAGTAGCCCTATCGCTTCTCTTACTTTAGACATTTTGGCATTTGCGATCGCTTTGGCTTTCTTAGCCCCTTGTGCCAAAATATCATTGACCTCGTCCATATGGTTGAGGTAATACTCTCGTTTTTCTCTGGCTTCACCCAACTCTTCCCAGATCAACTCTTTGAGATATTTTTTGAAATGACCATACCCCTCTTTACCGCTTTTATAACGTGCCTGGAGTTCAAGTTTCTGTTCATCATTCAAAAAGAGTGATGCCAATGCATAGATGTTGTCTCCTTCATATTCCAACGGTTCACCTAATGGTGTGGAGGATGAAACGATCTTATTACATCTTTTTTGCAGTGGTTTTTCATCCATAAAAAGGTCTATGGCATTTCCATAGCTCTTGCTCATCTTTTGTCCATCTATACCGGGTATCGTAGCTACATCTTCTTGTACAAGGTGCTCTGGAAGTGTAAATATCTCTCCATACTCATTGTTGAATTTTATTGCGATGTCCCTTGTCATTTCAACATGTTGGATCTGGTCTTTACCTACAGGCACTTTTTCAGTATCCAAGATAAGGATATCTGCTGCCATCAGTACGGGATAAGAGAAGAGTGCATGACTTGCAGGGATGCCTTTGGCTACCTTGTCTTTGTAGGAGTGTGCACGTTCGAGCAGTCCCATAGGTGTGAATTTAGAGAGTATCCAGTAAAGTTCAAGGACTTCAGGCATATCACTCTGCACCCAAAATGTAGTTTTCTCCGGGTCAATGCCAATAGAAAGATAATCAATTGCAGCTTCTATCGTGTTCTGTTTCAGTGTGGCAGCATCTTTTGAACTGGTCAGTGAGTGGTAGTTGGCGATAAAAGTAAAAAGTTCATGCTCTTTTTGAAGCTCAACCATAGGCTTCATAGCTCCAAAATAGTTCCCTAAATGAAGTTTTCCTGAAGCTTGTATTCCTGTAAGTACACGCATATATCATCCTAAAAAAATTTTAGGAGATTATAGCGAAGTGTTAGTAAAAAACACTATTCATCATCATCGAAACGTTCCCCGCGTCTACGTGCAACGATATCTAAAGGTACCCCTTCAAAGTCAAACTTGCTTCGAAGGAAATTCGCCAGGTAGCGTTTGTAGGAGAAGTGTATGAATTCGGGTCTATTACTGATGAGGGCTATCTTAGGCGGTTTGGTCTCATACTGTGTGGCAAACTTGATATTCACTACTGCACCGTTATGTGTCGGTACATGGTGTCTTCTGATAGCTTCACGTATGGTATCGTTCAATTCAGAAGTAGGGATACGTCGGGTATACCGTTGATAGATCTCTGTCACTTTGTCAAGTATCTTGTTGACACGTAACCCTGTTTTTGCCGAGATAGTGATCAGCGGTGCATAGTGCAGGAACTTCAGTTCATCACGTATCTCTTCAACCATTTCTTCATAGGTTTTCTCTTCATGTATATCCCATTTGTTCACAACGATCAGGCAAGCCAGTCTGTATTTCTCTATAAGCCCGGCAACCCTTTCATCAAGTTCTGTCACACCGGCAGTTGCATCGATCACAAGCAGCACCAGGTTTGCTTTCTCCAGCATATCTTCCGTGCGTGTCAGTGCATATTTCTCAATACCGACGATCTTACTTCTTCTTCTGATCCCGGCAGTATCTACAAAAGTAATTTTGTAGTCATTGTGCTCTATGGTTTCATCGATCGGGTCGATCGTGGTACCTGCGACATCAGAGACGACTGAACGCTCTTCACCCAACAGTGCATTAAGGAGTGAACTTTTTCCCGTGTTCACACGACCGATGATAGCCACTTTGATCTCGTTGTCTATCTCCTCTTTGGTACTGTTGATATCGCGGATGATCTCATCAAAAGGATCGACATCTGTGTCTTCTTCAAGTTCTAGTCCTTCAGGCTCCTCTTCACGGGGAGGGATCAACGCTTCAAGCCATGCATAGAAGTCATTAAAATAACGGTTATGACTGACGGACATAGGAAACGTTGCTTCTGCACCAAACTCCAGAAATTCCCAGTAACGCTCTTCTTCTTTGTCATTGTCGATCTTGTTCACGACAAGCGCAAGCGGCTTACCCAATGCCTGAAGTTTGTAGAAGAGTTCTCTGTCCTCTTCGGATGGCAGTGTTTTCCCATCTACCATATATATGATGATATCTGCCATTTGGGCAGCCTTCATTGAAAAATCGGCTACTTTGGAGAAAAGTTCGGAAGAGTAGTCTATCCCCCCTGTATCGATCACTTCAAAATCACGGTTTTCCGAAATCGTTACAATACGTTTTTTGATATCTCTTGTGGTTCCTGAGATATCAGCGGTAATGGCATCTCTTTGTCTTGCCAAACGGTTGAAGAGCGAACTCTTTCCCACATTTGGTCTTCCTAGTATCGCTACTTTTTTAAGTTCTTGCATAAATAAAATTCTTTCTTTTAGAGGTTCCCTATTAATTATTAGAATTATAACATATTTTTATCAGGCATCTGTTCCACATAGATAGACTGTGAAGGAAAGGCAAAAGTTGCCCCGTTATCCTCAACGATCTTCATGATCTTTAGATGGATATCTTCACGTATATTTAAGTAGCGTTCCCAGTTGGAAGTGTTGGCAAACGCATAGATGAAAATATTGAGTGAAGAGTTTCCAAAAGATTCAAAATTGACCAGTAAAGCATCTTTTTGAGAGATCTTTTCATGGCTATGCAACAACTCTCTGAGCTCTTTTACTATAGCATTTATTTGTTCTCTGCTTGTACCGTAGGTCAGTCCTATTTGCATTTTGATCCTGCGGATACCTCTACGGGAAAAATTCTCTATAGGAGAATTTGATACGATCTGGTTAGGAACCGTGATAAGTGATTTTTCAAAGGAGCGTATTTTGGTCGTACGCATGCCGATGTCTTCCACTGTACCTTCTACACCTCCTACTTTGATCCATTCGCCGATACGTATGGATTTATCTGCAAGCAGGGCAAAAGATCCGAACATATTGGACGCAGTATCTTTTGCTGCAAGGGCAAAGGCAAGACCTCCAAGTCCCAATGAAGCAACGAGCGCGGTCACGTTGATCCCCCAAACTTGAAGCATGGCCCCCAAACCTACAGCACCCACAAGGATCTTGGCGATTTTTAGTATGAAATTTCCCATCTCTTTTGCAAGGTCAGGGTTGAACTTCTCCGTGGCATGGTGAAAGGCACTGCGTAAAGACTCCATGACAGCAATAATGGCCCAAAATATGGTGTAGACAATGAGTGTATTGAGAATATTTTTAATGAATTCCGTCTCTTTGAAGATCAGTAAGAAAAAGAGATGTGCACCGATAAGTATAAAGGTAAAACGTATAGGCCCTCTGAGTGCAGAGATCACCTTGTCATCGTAATAGGTATCTGTTATTTTAGAGAGTTTTTGCAGGGTACCTATGATCATAAGTGTGAAGAGCTTTCGAAAAAGCAAAAAGAGCAAAAAGACCGATATGGCAGCAAAAAGATTTGCCAAAGGGATATCCAAAAAGGTATGGGTTGAAAAAGGAAATCTTTCATACACAGGTATGAGCAGTGTCTGTACTGTCCCATCAAGATTCATAGAGAGGTCATCAATGACATTTAAGGTTTGTGTGGCATTGAGTTCGGTCGTATTTACTTCGGTTGTTGGCATATTTTTGTGATCCTCCACTTTTTATACACATCATTATAATAGAATTTGGTATAAATTGAGATGGAAAGGATCGATATGCTAAGAAGAATTTTTATATTTGGTGGTCTGTTTTTACTTTTAGGAAGTTTTGCTTCGGCTAAGGTCACACAATTGGACTATAAAGCAACCTTTGGGATATTTGGTACGGTAGGAACGATACAGAACAGTCTTACACAAAATGCTAAAACGTATAAGATCGATACAAAAGTGACCCTGGCCGGATTGGCGAAAGTACTGATGGGCGGACAGACTGAACACTATGTTTCCAAGGGGCATATTAAGGACGGACTTATGGTCAGTGACTTTTATCAGATGACAAGTAAAAAGAAAAATAAAAAGGTCATGAAAGAGTATCGTATCGATCATCAGAAGAAGTCTGTGACAAAAAGGGTGCGAAAATGGCGAAAAGAGAAATTGGTGGAAGACCGTACTGAAACGCTGAAATTTTATGCCGAAGATGACCTGTTGACACTCTATTTTAACATGGGACATGCTGTGAAGAAAAAGCAGAAAGGGAAAACATACCTGTTTAAATCGGTGGGACTTGAAAAACAGAAGGGTGAAGTTCAGATAACCGTACCTGACGATGTTCAAGTGGTAGAGTACAAAAAAGATCTAGGTCAGGATGGAAAGATCTATGCCAAGGCGTTCATTCATCAAAAAAATTTCAGAAAGAAAAAAGGTGATATTCTGCTCTCTGTTGCACAAGACGGGTTTATCAATAGATCAGTGATCAAAGACATACTATTTTATGGAGATGCAAAGCTTACAAGGATCAAATAGTTTTTGCATACTGTACAAAGTCGATCACTTTTTTATCTGACATTTCACACGGTTTCAACATTCCATTCTTTATTGTAGGGTAGTAATTTCCGCTGACAATGTCATTACCACCCAGCTCTTGGGCATATACTTTGAGAAGTTTTCCATTCAATAATGTCTCTTTTCTTAGCAGATATCGTTTACCAAGGTACCGAACATCATTGGCACCATTAGGAAGGGCTAAGAGCTTTGCATAAAATTCTGTATCATTCATAAAGGTATTATGCTACACTTTCACAAAATTAGCAAATGATGTTTTATCTATGAAAAAAATTGCTTTAGAAAAAACGAGGACACTCTTTTGACAAAAATGATTAAAAATATGGACAGAGGTATCCTTTTGATGCTTTTAGCTTCTTTGAGCTTTGCTGTGATGGGAGGGTTTGCAAAAGTCGTGAGTCAAGCACTGCCTCCTGTTGAAGTGACCTTTTTTCGGAATATATTCGGTGTCATACTTGTAGGTATAGCCATTTATAAAGTGCCTTTAAAGCAGATAGGCGGGAAGCCCCTCTTGCTTATTTTCCGAGGTTCCATGGGGTTTGCAGCGCTTTTGGCGTATTTTTATATCATGGCTTATATCCCGCTGGGTGAAGCCGTGACCTATAACAAAACCTCACCGATCTTTGTGGCGATATTTGCCTACCTGTTTTTAAACGAGAAATTGCACAAAAGTGCATTATTGGCGATCATTATAGGATTTGTAGGGATCGTTCTGGTGGCACAGCCTGAGGGTGGCACCTTTGACAAGTATGACATTCTGGGTATCTTTTCAGGGATGGGTGCAGCGCTGGCATATACTTCCATACGGGAACTCCGAAAATACTATGATACACGTGCCATCGTTATGTCATTCATGGGGGTAGGAACCGTTGCCCCGTTACTTCTGATGCTTATCACTCCCTATGTCAATGTGTCAGAAGAGTTTGACTGGATGTTTGCAGCGTTCGTGATGCCGGAGGGTATAGAGTGGGGCTACGTGATAGCAGTAGGTCTTTTTGCAACGATTTCCCAGCTTTTGATGACCAAGGCGTATGAACTAACAAAGGCCGGTATCGTTGGTACCATCAGTTACAGTAACATTGTCTTTGCAGTGGTGATCGGTATCATGCTTGGAGACCCCATTCCTGATATTTGGACAGTTTTGGGTATAATCTTGGTAATATTATCAGGGCTGCTTGTAGCCCTGCCTAAAGGACTAAAATGATTTTAATAGCTGGACCTTGTGTCCTGGAGAGTCGTGACAATGTAATGCGTATTGCAGAATCTTTAGGTCAGTACCATGATGACTGTACTAAAGACTTTTATTTTAAAGCCAGTTTTGACAAGGCTAACCGTACAAGTCTGGACTCGTTTAGAGGTCCTGGGCTGGATGAAGGTCTTAAAATGCTTCAGGAGGTCAAAGAGCAATTTGGCTATAAGATCCTAACGGATGTGCATGATTATACTCAGCCAGAAGCAGCGGCTGAAGTGGCAGATGTACTTCAGATTCCTGCATTTTTATGCCGTCAGACAGACCTGTTGGTTGCAGCTGCAAAAACCTCTGCGGTAGTGAACATCAAAAAAGGACAGTTCCTGGCACCTGCAGCGATGGAACACTCTGTGGGAAAAGTGCTTAAGACCAGAGGGTTTGACGGTGAGGTCAGTTACGAAAATGCCAAGAAATATAATGTTTGGTTGACTGAGAGAGGAACGACATTCGGGTATGGTAACCTTGTTGTGGACATGCGTGGTCTTAAAACGATGCGTGAGTTTGCCCCGGTGATCTTTGATGCAACACACTCTGTACAGATGCCTGCATCCGGTGGAGCAAGTTCGGGCGGAGATTCTTCATTCGTACCCTACCTTTCACGTGCAGCGGCAGCAGTAGGGGTAGACGGTTTCTTTTTTGAAACACATTTTGATCCGAGCATCGCTTTAAGCGATGGACCAAACATGATAGAGTTAAGCAAGCTGGATGCATTGATCCAACAGATCGATGCGATTAGAACGATCGTTGAATAAACAAAAAATTAAATATTAAAAGTAAAGGAATAACATGAAAATTGTAGAAGGCCAGTTATCAGTAGATAAGAGTAAAAAAGTAGCGATCATCAATGCAAGATTCAACCACTTCATTACAGACAGACTGGTAGAGGGGGCAAAGGATGCCTATGCAAGACATGGCGGAAATGCCGATGACCTGGATCTTATCCTGGTACCGGGTGCATTTGAAGTACCATTTGCACTGGACAAGGCATTGGCTTCAGGTAAATATGATGCAGTCTGTTGTCTGGGTGCAGTGATCCGTGGTGCAACACCGCATTTTGATTATGTATCGGCGGAAGCAACGAAAGGTGTAGCAAATGTGACACTGAAGCATGGTAAACCGGCAACATTCGGTGTACTTACAGTGGACAGCATCGAGCAGGCAATAGAGAGAGCGGGTACCAAAGCAGGGAACAAAGGTGCCGAAGCGATGGTAGGTCTGATCGAACTCATCAATCTTTACAGTGAGCTTGACTAATGGCTACCAGACATCAGGCACGTACTGCTGTAGTAGGTCTGCTCTATGCCTATGATCTGGGAAATGAGAACATCGGCAAATTCTCAGATGAAATTTTGGAAGAGGGTAAGATCCGAAACAAGCAAAAAGAGTTTTCGGATATTCTTTTTCAGGGAACCATAGAAAATCTTGAAATGTTGGATACCAAGATCAAAGAGCACTTGAAAGATTGGGATTATGATGCCATAGGCAAAGTGGAAAAAGCGATCATGAGGCTGGGAGCCTATGAGATCCTTGTCGCAAAAACAGATAAAGCCATTATCATCAATGAAGCGGTTGAATTGGCAAAAGAACTTGCAGATGAAAAATCACCACAGTTTATCAATGGTGTTTTGGATGCATTGGATAAAGAAAAATAAAGAATGATATGCGTGAAAATGCAATCTGAGTGAGGCAGTAAATGACAATTCGTACCAATTCTACACATAAACGTATGAGTATTGATGAGGCAGTAGAACTTATTGAAAATGCTGATCTGAAAACCCTTGGCAAGATGGCACTGGCACGTAAAAAAGAGATGCACCCAAAAGGTGTCACTACCTTTGTGGTGGACAGAAATATCAACTATACGAACATATGTTGGGTGGATTGTAAGTTCTGTGCTTTCTATACGCATGAGAAAAAAGAAGATGCCTACATCCTGAGCTTTGATGAGATCGATCAAAAGATAGACGAACTCTTGGCCATAGGCGGGACACAGATACTCTTTCAGGGAGGCGTACACCCTAAGCTGCAGATAGAGTGGTATGAAGACCTTGTTGAACATATTTCAAAGAAATATCCTCAAGTCACGATACACGGTTTTTCATCCATCGAGATCGACTACATTGCCAACCGTTCAAAGATCAGTATCTCAGAAGTTCTGCGTAGACTCAAAGCAAAGGGACTCAGTTCTATTCCCGGTGCAGGGGCTGAGATCCTTTCAGACAGGGTACGTGACATCATAGCACCCAAGAAACACGATAAGGATACATGGCTGGAAGTACACCGTCAGGCACATAAACTTGGTATTAAGTCGACGGCTACAATGATGTACGGTACGGTGGAGACAACACGTGAGATCGTTGAACACTGGGATTATGTACGTCAGCTTCAGGATGAGACCGGAGGGTTCAGGGCATTTATCATGTGGTCCTATCAAAGTGACCATACGCAGCTGAAAAGAGAGTTGCCGACGATCACCAAGACCTCTTCAAATCTCTACCTTCGTTATCTGGCCGTTGCCAGACTCTTTTTGGACAACGTACCGAACATTCAGAGTTCATGGGTGACACAGGGCTCTTACATAGGACAAATGGCACTGCTTTTTGGTGCAAATGATCTGGGTTCAACGATGATGGAAGAGAATGTCGTTTCAGCAGCAGGCGCTAAAAATCAGATGAACCAAGAAGAGATGATCAAGCTCATAAGGGATGTGGGGGAAAAGCCTGCAAAACGCAATACTGCGTATGAGATATTAGAACGTTACTATGAATAGGACATTTTTAGGTAAAGCCTAAAAAACGACTTTAACACTGGTTTGCACCTAAAGGTATTTCCTTCGGGCACTTCAGCAGTTGGTTATATGACAGTTACATTTATTTTTACTTTAGAGTAAATAAAAACCTAAAGGTTTTATATGACAAGAATTAAAATTCAGTACAGTGAGGCACTAAATGCCGAATCTTAAGAAAATTATTTTATTATGGATAGCAGTACAAGGAGTATTGATGGCAGCATTGGTTCAGGAGATAGAGGTTAAAGGAAGTAAAGTACCTGTTGTGTTTGAACAAGAGAAATATCTTCCTATCGTATCGATCCAACTGGTCTTTAAAAATGCAGGACATTTGAGCAATACCAAAGATGGTTTGGCTGACATGTCTGCAAGGCTCATGAATGAGGGTACCTCTAAAGAAGGAAGTGTGGGGTTCGCTACAAAACTTGATGCACATGCTGTAGAGATCGGTGCACATGTAGGACGTGAGAGTTTTGCCATAGAGGTCTCTTCTTTAAAAAGTGAATTCCCCTATGCAGTAGCTCGTCTGGAAGAACTTTTAAAAGATCCAAACTACACCAAAGAGGCTCTGGCTCACATAAAACATCAAAAGATAGGCTGGCTGACACAAAAGAAGAGTGACTTTGATTATATCGCAGGTACTTCTTTGAGAGCGACACTGTTTAAAGGAAGTGTTCTAGCCAGACCTTATGATGGTACGATCGAGAGCATAAAGAGTATATCAATGGAAGATATCCAGACATTCATCACTACACATTTAGGGTATAACAATGCCATAGGTGTCGTAGGCGGTGATATTACTTTGGATGAAGCAGAGGAGTATCTAAAAAAGCTTCTTGCAGTGTTACCGAAAGTAGAAGAGAAAGAAGTGAAAAGTATACAGGCTTCAGATAAAAAAGAGGTCGTGCTTATCGATAAAGATACACAACAGGCGTATATCTATTTTGGTGCACCATTCCACTACAGTTACAAAGAAAAAGATCAGTACCTTGCAAAGATCGCAGAGTATCTTCTCGGAGGTGCCGGGTTTGGTACACGACTGATGGAGGAACTTCGTGTGAAACGCGGACTTACCTATGGTGTCTATTCATCATTCAGACGTACAAAGCCGGTCTCTTACTTGAGCGGATATATGCAGACAAAGCTTAGTACGCAAGATGAGGCAAAAGCGCTGATACAAGAGGTGGTAGACACGTTTGTCAAAGAGGGTATTACACAAAAAGAGCTTGATGATACAAAGAAGTTCCTGCTCGGTTCTGAGCCTCTGCGTACAGAAACACTCTCCCAAAGACTGCATAGGGCCTATAATGACTATTACTATGGCAGACCGCTTGACTTTAGTAAAGCGCAGTTAAAAAAGATCGAGTCTGTTACGCTTGATGAGGTCAATGCATTTATCAAAGCACATACTGAGCTCTCGGATATCACTTTCAGCATTGTCACGAAAAAGGAAGCTACACCTACGAAATAATATGTCAATTTGACATATTAGCTCTTTTGTCCCTAAAACTTTTGTATAATCATTAAAACAGAAGGGCAGCGGGATGGAAGAAGCAAAACAACTTTTTAAAAAACTAAAAATCCACTCTTTACTCGATCTCGCACTCATCATCCCGACTTCCTATAACGATACCACACTCTCAACCACTCTGGAACTGGGGAAGACCAATACCCTTGAGGCCAAAGTGGTGGACACGAGCACTTACTCAGGGAAGCTGCGTGTCACTTTTAATCTTACACGATCAGGCAGGCGACTCTCCTCCACATTTTTCAGGGTGACGCCTTACCACCATAAACTTTTTGAAGTAGGGTCCAGCCATGTGATACAAGGCAGGCTGGAGGAGTATAAGGGCTATTTGCAAATGTCACAGCCCAAATCCATCAAAACCATAGGGAAGATCACACCCAAGTACAAAACTGTGCTCAAAGAGAGTGAGATCTCTTCACTGATAGCATGTTATATCAATGAACAAAATCTCTATAATGAAGGTTTGGACAGTAAAGAAGTCTCCACACTGATGCATATACATTTTCCAAAAAGTATGGAAGAGGTGTATGAGGGTACAACCTTCAAGCCTGACTTTATCACGGTACTGAAGTTTGTCGAAGCCTATAATCATTTAAAAAAATTACGGGGTAAAAGGGTAAATTTTCCAGCACACAGGGCACTGACCGGCAGTATAGAATCTTTTATTGAGCATTTGCCTTTTACCCTGACACAGGAACAGCAACAGGTCATCGCACAGATACAGCATGATTTGGCAAGAGAAGACAAAGCAGCCAAACGCATGGTTGTTGGTGATGTGGGATCCGGTAAAACGATGGTAATACTTGCCTCAGTGATGATGGCACTACCGTATAAAACTGTTTTGATGGCGCCTACCTCACTGCTTGCACTGCAACTCTATGAAGAGGCATGCAAGCATTTGCCAAAAGATGTCAAAGTGGCATTGGTCATGCAAGGCAAAGACCAGGGAAATTACAAGGAGGCAGACTTCATCATCGGTACCCATGCACTGCTGTTTAAAGAGGACCTTCCACAGGCCTCTTTGGTCATGGTAGATGAACAACACCGTTTTGGCACCAGACAGAGACAGAGCCTGGAAGCTTTGGTCACCGCAGGTGAGAAAAAACCGCATTTTATACAGTTCTCTGCTACCCCGATACCTCGTACACAAGCGATGATGGAGTCTGAACTTCTTGATGTCAGTCTCATTACGACCACACCATTTGAACGTGAAGTATTGACCCAGACCATCAGTAAACAGGATTTTCCCAACCTTATGACACATATCAAAGAAGAGATAGCACAATCGCACCAGGTGCTCATCATCTACCCTTTGGTAGAAGAGAGCAGTGAAGTACCCTATCAGTCTTTGGAAGAGAGCAGGGGGTTTTGGGAAGAGAAGTTTGAGAATGTCTATGTCACACATGGCAAGGATAAAGAGAAAGAGGATGTACTTCTGGAATTCAGGGAAAAAGGGGATATACTCTTAGCCACAACTGTGGTTGAAGTGGGTATCTCCTTACCGAGGCTTACACTGATCGTGATCGTTGGTGCAGAAAGGCTTGGACTTGCCACACTGCATCAGCTCAGGGGTAGAGTAGGGCGTAACGGACTGAAGAGCTGGTGTTACCTTTACTCTAACACTACAGAGAATTTCAGGCTTGAGCAGTTTGCCCAAACAACCAATGGTTTTGACATCG
>JBFEWI010000043.1:0-10403 GCA_041546475.1 Sulfurovum sp. | reverse complement strand
GGAAAGCCATGGATCTTAACTTGTTAAGATTGTCAGGTTACCAAAATTGAGGAACCTCGTTTTTCACAACTATTTTATTTTTATTTCACGAGGAGAGTTCATGAAAAAAATTTTTAAAGGTACTTTAGTTACATGTTTAGTAACAATGGGTGGAGGTTTTGTTTTTGCAGACTCTGTTAGTGAATCAAATTTCAATGCTGGTTTAACAGTGGGAACATTAGGTGTAGGTATTAATTTATCAACTCCTATCAGTGATAGTTTGTCAGCTAGAGTAAATGTGAATGGATTACAGTATAGTCATACTTTGAATGCTAACAATATTAAATATGATGGAGATATCGATTTTAAAAATGCTGCTCTTCTAGTGGATTATTTTCCATATCAAAACACATTTAGAATAAGCGGTGGTGTTTATTATAATGGTAATGAATTTGATGGTAGTGCTACTCCTTTTGGAGCCGAAAAAATAACAATCGGTAATGATATATATACTGCTTCTGAAGTTGGCAAATTAAATACTCATGTTGAATTTGATAATGTTGCCCCATATCTTGGTATTGGATGGGGGAACAATTCTAATGAAAAAGGTTGGGGATATTCTTTTGACCTAGGTGTTATGTATCAAGGTTCTCCAAAAGTAGATTTAAATGCTGAACTAAATCCATTAATCATTGGAACTCCTATTGAAGATGAAATTAATGATAACCTTGTTATTGAAACTCAAAAAATTATTGATGATGTAGAAGATTATAAATTCTACCCGGTAGTAATGATTGGTGTAAATTACAAATTTTAAAAACAAATTGCCTTATTCAAAAAACCTTATAAAATATATAAGGTTTTTGAGTAATAAGGTGAAGTTTATGTAGCCCTCTTAATAATCATAAAATATCTCTTTTCAAATAGCTTCAAGCAACTTTAACATTACTAGGGTAAAGTAACAAAAAATAGATCATTATGAATGTTAAAAAGGATAGCAGACCATGAGCCCCACTAATAAAGAGCTACAACTGCGTAAGAACTGTCAGCTGTTTGTGTATCTACTGGTATCACAAGGGAAAGAGGTGCCAGAAGAGATACAAGAGTGTGCAGACTCGTATGATTTTGACTTTCTTGTTGACTGTGTTGTACAGTTGTCCGCCGAGATCGCAGGGTTAGATAGCGAAACTTTCGAAAGAATAGTGAACAACAAAGAGTCAGACAAGGCACGTGAACTTGCCTACTGGTGGGAGATGCACCAAATGGCAAACAGCCTTGGGGAGAAGATCGTCAAGACCTGCCTATAGGGGTTGGCCGGAGGCTAACTTCCGTCTCCATGCGGTATATGCCGAGTAGGATGGATTTCCCTCAACCAACATATCGTATGCATGTCTATAGCAGCAGTTATACTTTTTCTTATAGGCATTGAGTACCTCTACAACCATCTCTTTATCTTCTTTTTTATAGGTACCGCTCAATGACTTTACCCGATTGATCAGTTACATATGCATACTCATATCCATGAATATCCTTTTTATAAAAGTCTACATCAATAATCGTTAATACTCCTCTTTATCCTTCAGAAGCCATCTTCTCAAAAAAAGCTAAAACCTCTTTGATAACCTCGGTCTCATCTTCCGACTTTGGACAAAAATCCAAATGCACATTGATACCATGTTTTTTACAAGCATCTGCAAAATATGCCGTTTCATCTCCTGAAGCATTTTTATCCTCGCACAGGTAAAAAATAGGAAAAGAATCCGTAGCATTTAAAAAACTGGTAAGATCATTTTCTTTAGTCGATGTGTCTGCACCATTAGTCTCTTCCAGTCTTATACGGGGTGCATCTGCATAGACGGCATTGGCCCCACATAGAATACCGTGTAAAATAGCGCCGTAACCACCTATGCCGCTGCCATAAAGATAAATATGATCTTCACACTCATACTCTTCGGCGATCTGTTCTATCAGTGCTTGTAAAAGTTCCTTGTTTTCATAAACAGAATGATCCAGAGGTGTGAGTACATTCCACATCTTGTGTTCAAAGTGTGTTGCCTCCTCATCCAAAATCACGATCAAGGGCACAAAATTAGAAATTAAAGCTGCAGGGGTGAAACGATAGAAGAGTTTTTGATTCTTATCATCTTCAATAGTTAAAAGCTCTTCATGACCCATTGTTACGCTACTCCTGTTTTAAGGCGCATTGATCTATCAACCGACACCAAGCAACCTATTTTTTGACTTTTGTATTCTCTTCGAGTTTGATATTCTCAGGGTTGATGAGACCTTCAACATCTGCATTTGTCAATGTTTTCTGCATAAGGGAACCTTTGTCAAGATCAAGTGACTTAAAATCGTGATCTTCTAGGAGTTCAACAAATTCAAAGATCTCTTTGGTGATGGTAAATTCACCTTCGGTGACTCTTAGCTGCTTAAAATGCTCCAAAATCGTTTGCGTGGCTTTATTTTGACTCTCTTCTATTGTTTGATTTCCAAATGCGATAATATAGACACCCGCCTGGACAGCTGACTCTACAAAGTTTTTGATCCTTCTTAATTCAAGTTCTTCTGTGGGGAAGTTTTCCAAATTGATCAGTACCAGATGATACATCTGTTTCAGTTTGGATTTTTGATTATGTTCACTGATCGTAGGTCTGTTGCAACACAACAACTCTTTATGACGGGAGATAACTGTCTCTTCAAGCTCCTTAAAAAGTGCTGACATCATCCTAGGATCATACGCAGTTCTATAGAGCTGAACATACTGCAGAGGCGAAAGATTATAGAACTTCTTTCTACCAAAATCAAAAAGATCCACTCTTAAACTCTCGTGGGGCATGGTTGAGAGCAGTTCCAGACAGAGACTTTCAAGCAGCTTATCCGCTTTTGCTTCAGAGGCATCATCATACAAGAGACAAAATCCACCATCACTGCTGAGTGTATATAAAGGAATCGTTTCATTGCCTTTATGAAGATCCCCTAAATGAAATCCCCATGGGAATGCATATTTCTCATCTTTCTCTGCCATACTCATATTCTCACTTCTTTTTTTGCCGCATTATATCACTAACCAGATTAGTCGGTTCACTTCAAGAGCATTCAAAGGTATCGCTTTGAAAAAATACTCAACCATTATTTTAGCCCGTTGTAGAGTCCGCTGCCTATCACTTTATAGACGATAGGTGCTTCAAAGCTATCATCCATACGCACACCGCCTATCATGCCCACCGGGTGTTTGGAGTATGTAGCGGCATCAAGGAGTGATTTTCCTCCGACATTAGCTTCACTTTTCGTGTCAGTGGCTCTGTAGGCCCCTAAACCAATATAATCAAGGTCTAGAGTATTTGCTTCGATGATCTCCTCTTTGTCATGTGTTGAGAGTCCAAGGATCTTGGTTCCTATCTTTTGACGTACAAGGTTTACTGCTTCTGTCAGATCATGACTGTATGCGCGAAGGTCTTCTTGACCAAGGTGTAAGCCATCCGCATAGGCGATCAGTTCAATGTTATCATTGATAATGAGAATTCCATCATAATGTGCCCGGATGATCTGAAGATCCTCTTTTTTTTCCTCAAGTGATGCCCTTTTATTACGGTACTGGAGAATCGGTATATTGGGAAAAGTAGCAATATGTTGAAGAAGTATCTGCAAAGAGACACCCTTTTGCTTCAGTGTCTCTTTGTCAACCAGTGCATAGATCATAAGTGTGTTTTAACTTGCCTTCTTGTTAAAAAGTTTGAACAGATCAGAGAGTGTTTGATGCATATCAGGACGATTTACGATCATATCGATAAGTCCATGCTCCAGTAGGAATTCTGAACGCTGAAAACCTTCAGGAAGATCAACACCAACTGTTTGTTTGATCACCCTTTGACCTGCAAATCCTATCAGTGCACCCGGCTCCGCCATGATAATATCGCCAAGCATAGCAAATGATGCAGATACACCACCCATTGTAGGATCTGTCAAAATAGAGATGAAAGGCAAACCTTTTTGGTGCAGTCTGTTGAGTGCTGCAGATGTTTTGCTCATTTGTAACAGAGAATAGGTACTCTCTTGCATACGTGCACCCCCAGAAGCAGAAACAATGATAAATCCACACTCTTTTTCAATAGCTCTGTTGATACCGCGAACAATCTTTTCACCTTCAACTGAACCCAAACTACCCCCCATAAATGAGAAGTCAAATACTGCGATCTCAACAGGTTGACCACCAATCGTACAAGAACCGCTCATGACAGAAGAGGTTTTACCTGTTTGCGCTTTGGCTTCTTCTATACGTTTTTTATATGTCTTTTTATCTGAAAACTTTAAAGGGTCTACAGGTGCTAAAGTAGCATCACACTCTACAAAAGATCCTTCATCTACAATGGAAGCTATACGCTTTTCAGCAGAAATTCTGAAATGATGGTTACATTTTGGACATACATTTTGCTGGGCTTCCACCTCTTTATAATACATCAAAGCGGTACATTTTGGACATTTTATCCACTGATTCAGTGTTTCTTGTGTTGATGCTGTTGTGGATTTTTTAAAAATATTTCCAAACATTCTTACTCCTGCATGCCTATAATTTATTAATTAATGCTTGTATTTGCATTGCTATACTTTTTTCTTTCGATACTATAACATAATCCGCCTCAACAATTACTTCTAAGCCTTCACAAAGTGCTAAACCTGCGGCAAAATCGTAAATTCGAAACTCCCCCATAAAAAGTACATAACGTACTGTATGAGCATACGCCAGGGAGAGTGCGATGGCACCCGGTGACCTGAACTTCAACTTTTCTTGATCCAATGCTGCAACCAAGTCAGGATTAGCATAGGCTTTTTCGAAAAGTCCTATCTCAGCCTTTTCACTCCTATAGGGATCATGAAATGTATTTGAAAAAAGTTTGCCCTGTTGTATTTTACTCGTGGAAGACTTGAAAAAAATATCTTTGTTGGCTAGATTGCAAACTACTGCAGTGTCCAAAATACCTTGGGCATTTACTTTTGCAACAGAAGTACCATAAAAAGGAAAGAGGGAAAGGGCATTGGCTGAACCGTCTATAGGGTCGATGATGATCTTCTCTTCACCCTCACCTATGATACCACTCTCTTCAGACTCTATTTGTCCAAAAACACTTAAGTGCTTTACAAATATCTCTTCGGCAAAAAGGTCAAGTTTTGAACTAACATCACCACCGGCACCCACTTCAGTTTTTTCAAACCAGGAGCTATCAAAGCCGTCCTTTATGGCAGAACTGATCTCTTCATTCGCTCTGATACAGGCTTGAATAAAAGGAGTCATAAAGCTTTTATTCGCCTTTTGCACCCGTAACAATGGTAGGTTTAATACCACGAGGTGCTACCATCCAGAACTTACGTATTTCACTTCTAAAGTTATTTAAGATATAGGCTGCTCTTTTACTTCCTGTCTTTGCTACATAGTCTTTCAGCAGTGCTTTAAGTTCAAACATCTCTGTATCCCACTCGTCTGTATCGATACGCAGTGGCTCAACAAGTTCAGGGTTTACTTTTTCATAGAATTTACCTTCCATGTCATAGACAAATGCCTTACCGCCTGTCATACCTGCACCAAAGTTCACACCTGTCTCACCGAGGATCACGGCAACCCCACCGGTCATATATTCACATGGGTGGTCCCCCGTACCTTCAACAACCGTTGTTGCTCCAGAGTTACGTACACCAAAACGCTCACCTACTTTACCGTGAATATAGAGCGTTCCACCTGTTGCACCATACAGACAGGTGTTTCCACCAAGTGCAAATTCATGACCTGCATTGTCAGAAGTGATCACGATCTGACCACCGCTCATACCTTTACCGATATAGTCATTTCCAGCACCATGAACATTGATGTTGATACCTTCTGCCAGGAACGCACCTAATGATTGCCCAGTGGTACCTTTTACATTCAGTGTAATGGTACCATCCGGTAAACCTGCATTTCCGTGAAGTGCAGCGATCTCTCCTGAAATACGTGTTGCAAAACTTCTATTGAGGTTTGAGATCTCTTTGTTCAGTACGATCTTTTGTCTTGGATCTTTGATTGTTTCCATTACTTCTTCAAGTATCTCTTTTTCATACTCATTTTGATCATACGGCTCGTTAAATGGTACCTGGCATGTGTTATCACCTTCGATGTCATAAAGCAGTTCATCAAAATTAAACTTTTTGGCAAACTCATCATCTATCACTTTAAGCAACTTATTCTGTCCAATGATCTCTTCTAGTGATCTGTATCCAAGTTCAGCGAGGATTTCTCTCACTTCAGTAGCTACGAGTGTAAAGTAGTTGACCACTTTTTCCACATTTCCTGTGAATCTTTTTCTTAAATGTTCATCTTGTGTTGCAACACCCACACCACAGGTATTCAAATGACACACACGCAGCATGATACAACCAACCAATACAAGTGCACCTGTACCAAATGCATACTCTTCAGCACCCATAATAGCTGCTTTGACAATATCCAGACCCGTTTTAAGTCCACCATCTGTCTCAACGGTCACTTGACCTCTTAAGTGGTTAGCTTTAAGTGCATTATGTGCCTCTATGAGACCAAGTTCCCAAGCGTTACCTGCAAATCTGATAGAACCGATCGGTGCAGCACCTGTACCACCATCTGCTCCAGAGATAATGATCTTATCTGCATAAGACTTCGCTACACCCGCTGCGATCGTACCGACACCGGCAGTCGAAACAAGTTTAACAGCAACTCTTGCATGCGGATTGACCTGCTTCAAGTCAAAGATTAGCTGTGCCAAGTCCTCGATAGAGTAGATATCATGGTGTGGCGGTGGTGAAATCAATGTCACACCTGGCTTCGTAAATCTAAGTTCAGCAATCAACGGAGATACTTTACTTCCTGGAAGCTGTCCACCCTCACCAGGTTTTGCCCCTTGTGCCACTTTGATCTGAAGTTCTGTTGCAGATCTTAAGTACTCTGGTGTTACACCAAAACGTCCTGATGCAACCTGCTTGATGCTTGAGTTTTTCTCTGTACCATAACGTGATGGAGACTCTCCACCCTCACCTGAGTTTGACTTAGCACCGATTCTATTCATTGCTACGGCAAGTGTCTCATGTGCCTCTTGGGAGATAGACCCCATGGACATCGCTGCGGTTGAAAAACGTTTAAATATCTCACTGAGTGGCTCGACCTCGTCAATGCTGATCGGTTCCCTGTCACTTTTAAGTTCATAGAAGTCACGTATGAACTTTTTGTCACGCTCATTTACAAGCTTCTTAACCTCTGCATAATCTTCAGCTTTTCCGCTCTCTGAAGCTTTTTGCATAGCAGAAATGGTCGGACGTGAGAAGTCATGAAACTCTTCACCTTTTTTATATTTATAGAAACCACCTTTGTAGAGTGAATTCTTCTTACCCTCAAATGCATCTGTAAAGGCACGTTCATGGTTTGAATTAAGACGGGCATCAATATCTTCATATCCCAAACCTGGAAGTAGTCCTGTTGTACCAGAGAAACAATCATCAACGATCTCTCTACTTAGGCCGATCACATCAAAGAGTCTTGAGTTTCTATAAGATGCAAGTGTAGAAATACCCATTTTGGACATGATCTTCATCAATCCTGCACCCATAGATCTTCTAAATTGCTTTAAAAGAGGTCTAATCTCTTCATTACCAGCTTCTAACTCTTCCACTGTATAGTAAAGTAAATAAGGGAAGATAGCCGCAGCACCAAAACTAAGAATACACGCTGCAGAGTGGGGGTCAAATACTTCACCTGTCACTGCCACTATACTGGTCAAATGTCTGATATTCGCTTTCAGAAGCTCTTGATTAAGACGTCCCACAACCATAAGCATAGGGATCACTTTATTCTCTGCATTGAGGTTTCTATCATCCAGGATAATGGTTCTAACGTCATTTCTCCTTACATCTTCGATGATACGCTCAGTCAGTGCATAGAGACTCTCTTTGAGATCACCTTTATAGGTTGTGTCATATTTCTCAGCTTTATAGCTTGGATCATACTTATCATTCCCTTTGGTACCAAACTCCTGAAGCAGAGAGAACTTCTCTGCAGACATGAGTGGGAGTACCGTTTTAAGACGCTTTGCATGCTCCGGACTATCACTTAAAACATTATGACTCTCACCAAAACCAGTGTTAAGACTCATCACTGTCTTTTCACGGATTGGGTCTATCGGTGGGTTAGTGACCTGAGCGAACTTCTGCTTGAAGAAATCAGTAAAGTTACGTTGTTCTGTTGAGAATGCCGCAAGCGGTGTATCATCTCCCATAGCACCCGTAGTCTCTTTTCCTTCGTTGATCATTGGTCTGATCACTTCTCTGATGACTTCAGAAGTAAAGTTAAAGTAACGCTGTTTAGCAGTCATATCTCCATAATTCACTTCAGAAGTACTTACCTCTGTATTTGGCACGTGTTCTTGCAAATAAGAGAGATTTGCAGTCAACCACTTATCATAGGCGTTGCCTGCTTTGAGATAATCATTGATATCACTGTTCGTAAGTACTTTTCCGTGTTTCAGGTCAATTCCCATCATTTCACCAGACTGAAGTCTTCCACGCTCAACGATCTCTTCATCAGGCAAATTAAGCACACCATACTCAGAAGAGATAAGTAGCCTGTTGTCTTTTGTTCTTATATATTTTGAAGGTCTCAATCCATTTCTATCAAGCACACATCCGATATAACGACCATCTGTCATACTCACAGCCGCCGGACCATCCCAGGCTTCAAATGTTGCACTTGCGTACTCATAGAATGCTCTGAGTTCTGTATCCATCTGTGGATCATTATGCCAAGGCGCAGGGATAAGCGAGCGTGCTGCTTTAAAGAAATCCACCCCATTCACACGTAGGAACTCCATAAAGTTATCCAAGCTCGCTGAATCTGACATATCATCCTGAATGACATTTCTCAGCCTATCCATCTCTTCATCCGTATATATCACTGATTTCGCTGCTGCCATTTTCGCTTTGACATTAAATCTATTCGCAGTCACAGAGTTGATCTCACCATTATGGGCGATCATTCTAAACGGCTGTGCAAGTTTCCACTGGGGGAGTGTATTGGTAGAGAAACGTTGATGGAAAAGACAGAAAGAGATCTCAAAATCCTCATCAGCAAGGTCTTTGTAGAACTCTTTAATATGGGTAGGCATTACAAGCCCTTTATAAGAGATGACAGAGGTTGAGAATGAAGGGATATAGAATGTCTTATCCTCTACCAGTGCTGCTTCGATCTCTTTACGAGAGAGATATACAAGCGCTTCAAAACGGTTGATCGCTACAGCTGAATTAGGTGCAACAAAGACTTGCTTTATGGTTGGAAGTGAAGCAAGTGCCTGTTTACCCAGTGCATTGGTATCTACCGGTACGGTACGTGTGTAGACAATCTTAAGATCATTGTTGTCACATATCTTAGCGATCACATCAAAATCGGTTGGATTATTTGAAAATACCATCGCAACAGCATAATTTTCCGGAAGGTGTACACCATTTGCTGTTGCTTCTTTAGCAAAGAATGATTTTGGCATAGAAAGAAGCAAACCTGCACCATCTCCTGTTTTGCCATCAGCAGCAACCGCTCCTCTGTGCATCATACGTGAAAGAGATGTAATCGCATCTTCCAAATTTTTGTGTGAAGGTGTATTATCGATAGAGGCTAAGAGCCCAAACCCACAGTTGTCCTTAAACGAAGTAAATAAATCTTGCATATACCAACCTTAAAAATGATCTAACCGGAACATCATATAGCGCTCCTCGTAATTCGAGGGATTATAGCTAAAAGGTTGTTAAGCTTAGTTTACCAGCCCCAGCCCCAATAGTTCGATATTTGGATATTTTAACTTGCTTTTGCCTATAATTTAGGCAAAAATTAAAGGAATGACCATCAAAGGTTTTATACTTTCTGTCAGAAAAGCCAAAAATGAAGACACGATAGCCCTTGTGCTGAGTCCTACAGAAGTGAGAACCTATTATCGTTTTTTTGGTGCACGACACTCCATCTTACAGCTTGGAAACCTGATAGATTTTGAAGTAGAAGGGGAAGGAGGAAGCTTCCTCCCCAGACTGCGTTCTCTCTCTCATATGGGCTTTACCTGGCTTTTTGACAAAAACAGGCTTCTGCTCTGGCACAATTTCATCAAACGCTTTGAACCGCATCTCAAAGATGCCGAAGAGATAGACTCTTTTTACTTCGACCTGCTTCTCTCTGCAGCCAAAAAATGGGACAAGCAAAACCCTAAACGTATCGTATGCGAGTCCTACATCGCGCTACTCGAATATGAAGGAAGACTGCATAATGATGAGTACTGCTACATCTGCGAAAACCGTATAGAAGAGGAGATCGCCCTCATGCAGTCGTTCATTCCGGCACATCCTGCATGTATCTACACGCCTGCACTTCCTACCAAAAAAGTACT
>JBFEWI010000285.1:0-1640 GCA_041546475.1 Sulfurovum sp. | reverse complement strand
CTGAGAGCTGGCCTCATAAAATGGATGACAGCGCAGCAAGGGCCGAATGGGGCTGGCAGCCGGCATATGATATAGAGTCTATGACGAAAGATATGATCGAACAGTTGAAAAAGGAGGGTTCCAATGTCACTTGAAAAGCTTGAAATTCCTTTAAAACAGCAGCTTGATGCCATAGATTCAAAGGGTGTCAGCAAACGGCATGAAAAGATCATTACCGGGATCATGGGAGCCGAAGAGGGTTTCGGACCGAGGGTTACCCTTGACGGGGAGGGTGATAAGCCCTTCTTACAGATGAACTCCAACAGCTACCTGGGCCTGTCAACAGATGAAGATGTCATTCAGGCAGAAGAGGAGGCATCACGCCGATTTGGTACCGGGCCGGGTGCCGTTCGTTTTATCAGCGGTACCTTTGAGCCCCATGTAAGACTTGAAAAGAAACTGGCCACCTTCTGCGGCAGAGAAGCGGCCATGATCTTCAGCGCCGCCTACTCTGCGGTTATGGGCATCCTCCCTCAGCTTATTACAGAAGAGACGGTGGTTATCAGTGATGCACTGAACCACAACTGTATCATCAACGCCATCCGGCTGGCACACCCTGCTGAAAAAGCGGTATACAGACATCTGGATATGAAAGAGCTTGAAGCTGCCATCAAGCGATACACCGGTCAATGCAGACGGGTCATCGTCGTTACCGACGGCATCTTCAGCATGCGGGGAGACCATGCACCCCTTGATGAGATCGTTGGGATCTGCAAAAACTATGAAGAGCAGTTTGAAGAGGGGATCATTACGGTGGTCGATGACTCGCACGGTGTGGGAGCCTTCGGTAAGAACGGTCGGGGAACAGAGGAGGTGACCGGTACAAAAGCCGATATCCACATTGCAACCCTCGGAAAGGCACTCGGCGTCAATGGCGGCTATGTGGCTTCCAGCAAAACCGTTATCGATTACCTGAGAGAGACAGCCCCTTTTTACATCTTTTCCAATCCCATTACCCCCTCTGAATCGGCAGCGGCCATTAAGTCTCTTGATATCCTCGACAGCCCCCGGGGGCTGAAGCTACTCGAAAAGCTTCGCAGACTCACACGGAGACTCGAAGAGGGGCTGAAGGATCTTGCTTATGAAACCATCCCGGGAGAGCATCCCATTGTCCCTCTGATGATCAGGGACACAGAAAAGACCTCCAGACTTGTGAAGCACCTTTTTGAGCATGGCATTCTGGCCACAGGGCTGAACTTTCCCGTGGTTCCAAAGGGTGATGAGGAGATCAGGTTTCAGGTTTCCGCCAATCATACAGAAAAAGATATCGATAATGTGTTGGAAGTTTTGAAGTGTTTTTAGGAACCTCGGGGATACTACCGTTATTTTTATATTTTGGCAGAGTCTGCCAAAAGTGCACGTGCACTGTATGCCAACAGTATATATTGCGAAGAAATCACTTTTTTGAAATATTTTAGTCTTTTAATTATTTGAACAAAAGTCTAATTTTTGTATCATTCGACATAGAAATTAAATAAATACTTTCTTGTTGTCATAATCACATGCGGATGTGGTGAAATTGGTATACACGCCAGACTTAGGATCTGGTGCTTTACGGCGTGGAGGTTCGAGTCCTCTCATCCGCACCACCTTTTCTTTTT
>JBFEWI010000346.1:0-1034 GCA_041546475.1 Sulfurovum sp. | reverse complement strand
GATACATCAAGATTGTAGTGGCTGTACGGTGCCGCATCATGAAAGCTACATCAAGAAGCACTTTTCCAGAGACTGGTTTGAGATCATGAATGAATGCAAACATGAGAAAGGTTAAACAAAATCAAGTATAATCGCTTTACATTATTTTATTCGAGTTAAAGGAAGTTCAATGGCTATTGAAACAGTGACAAGTACAGAGGCATTTAAACAATTGGTAACAGATGTTACTTCGCAAGCAGGATACAAAGAGCCTATGGCATTTGGTATCGCAAGAGTAGATAGAGGTCAGAAAAATGCTGAGAAAATACTACAGGCGAACTTTGGACTGATCAACTGGAAAGAGAACTTTGGAAGTGCTGCGGTATTTATCAAAGCACTGCAGGAAGCAAAGTGTGAGGTAGACTTTTCAGGGACTGAATTTGTAGCAACGATCAATGATAACTTTGTTGAAAATGCGATGGCGGCGTTTGCTCCGTATGTGGCAGAAGCAACAGGGGATGCACATAAAAATGTACAGGTGATCAAAACACTTGCACATATGGAAGATATCGGTAAAAACTTTAGAATCGTATTTTTGTTCGAAGATGCAAATCCTGGATCTGTAGAAGCAGTCTATCTTAAACTCTATGCGCTTTCTCAAAGCAAAGCAGAATTGAGAAAGATCAACCTCAATGGTGCATTTGGTATCTTGTCAAATGTGGCATGGGTAGGGAATACACCGTATGAACTGGATTACCTCAGAGAGAATGAGATCGAAATGAAACTCAATGGTACCTATCCGGCTGTGGATGCTGTCGATAAATTCCCAAGATACCTACAGCATGTGATTCCTGCAGATAATACACGTATCCTCGAAGCGTCTAAAGTACGTATGGGTGCACAGCTTGCGGCAGGTACAACAGTGATGCCGGGTGCATCATATATCAACTTTAATGTAGGAACACTCGGTCCTGTGATGGTTGAAGGTCGTATCTCTTCATCTGCTATCGTGGGTTCAGGTTCAGATGTTGGTGGTGGTGCAAGTATCCTTGGTG
>JBFEWI010000160.1:0-4085 GCA_041546475.1 Sulfurovum sp. | reverse complement strand
CTTCAGGCACAGCTGCAGAAGATTCCCACATGGATGGGATATGCCGCCAAGTGCGTGATAGAGTATCCCGATGCATTCTGGAGAGAAGAGGGATTAAGCGGTTTTGCCGTTTCACATCTAGGACCGTTGGCTGAGATACATGATGCCTGTACTCAGGAGAAAGCGGCACTGTTTGGTTTTGTACACAGCCATGCAAGGTATGAGAACCTGGAGGAAGAGATCATGCAGCAACTCGTACGACTTTATGGAAGCAAAGCTGCCCTGCCTTCCAACTTTCATCTTGTAGATTGGAAGCAGGAGTACTGTACATCCACACCTCTTGATGCTGAGCCTCTGCGTGAGCACCCTCACTATGGATTCAGTGTGACGCATTTTGATGGACAATTGTTGTTTTCAGGTACAGAGAGCGCCTTTAGGGAAGGTGGGTATCTGGATGGCGCTGTCAATGCAGCACTTGATCTGATGAAACATATGTAGTCTCGTTTGACTATGGCATTATATTTTCATCACAAGCAGTCTATCGAAAGTATCAAGGTTTTTTACGTCTTGAAGAGGATTCTCTTCCACATCTAAATAGACAAGCTCGGGCAAGGATGCCAGAGCTTCAATCTGCTGTATGTGATTGGTATGGGCAACCACTTTTTTGAGTGTACTAAGCTGACCTAACGGTGTGATATCAGCGATGAGATTGTCCTGGATAAAAAGGAATTTCATTTTTTCATTGGAGGCCAAAGGGCTTAGGTCAGAGATCTTATTGTGTGAAAGTGACAGTTTATGCAGTTTTATGAGCGAGGAAAGTGGCGTAATATCGGAGATATGGTTATCAGAGAGGGAAAGTGTTTCAAGCCCAATGAGTGCTGCTAGCTCTGAAGGTACCTCTGTGAGTCCAAGGCCACTGAGATCCAGGTATGTGAGTTTCTTTTTTTTACATAAAGCTATTTTTTCTAAAGCCTGCTTGTGCATAGTGTGATCCTGTTTATTTACTGCAGAGATAATAGCATATTTTTTAAGAGGAGTGATAGTAAAACAGAAGGAAGTGACGTCGATACCTTTAGCCAAACTAAAGCGATCTCAAAGTAGTATGAAAATCGATGCAACCGTACTTTTTTAATGGTGGTATAAAGAAATGAAATTAAAACATTTATCGCAGCAATTAGAAGGGAATAATGATGATAGATATAAACAAACCATGCATAAGAAAATGTTGTCTCAATGAAGATGATGTCTGTCTAGGGTGTTTTCGTACTTTTGACGATATGTGTCAATGGAACAAAGCAAATATAGAAGAAAAAACGCAGATGCTCAAAGTAGCACAGAGAAGAAAACAAGAACATATATTGAAGCATACATCCTTACAAAAACCTCGTCCTTAAAGTTTGTTTTTTATCCACTCTTTTATCATCATTAATTCATCTTCGGCAATAGTATGGTCTTTATCATAACTTTTAAATGTGATGTCAAACCCGCCATTTTGTAATGTTTCAATTTGAGCTTTTGAGGTATTAAATGGAAGTATACCATCATAAGTCCCATGCGTACATAACCAGTTTGAAGTATTTATATTTGGGTTCATCTCTTGTAAAAGCGTGTCGGCATCGTAGATATATCCACTTACCGCGATGTACCCTGCAAGCACTTTTTCATATCTGGTTCCAAATTCAAAGGTCAGCAATGCCCCTTGGGAAAAGCCAAACAAAAAGCTTTCCTCTGCATTGAACTCTTCTTCAAAAAGTCTGTCAAAGATATCTGTGAGTATGGCCCTTGAATGTGTAATACCTTCGAGTTGGTTGGGTGGCAGATCATACCAGGAGTATCCTCCATAGTAGCTATAGGGAGCATTGAGTAAAAGGTAGTTCATATCGTCCATGTTGAGGTAGGGTGGCAAGAAAGTAAAGCCACGAGCTGAATCCCCGCGGCCATGCAGAATGACCATAAGCTTTTTAGAAGGCACCTTGGAGGGGATAAAGATATTGTTCAGAGGTAAATGTTTATTTCTCGGCATTTTGGGGCTTCCTCCTTTGAATTATTGATTCCTGTCAGGGAGTAGTATACTGAGTTTATATTATAATATGCGTTTTATGGTATGATGCTGTCCCATATAGATCACTCTCACCGGTGGTCAAGAGATACTAGAAGTGTTAAGGTTAAGAGAATGAAGTGTTATTGTAAAAGCGGATTGGATTTTTCAGAGTGTTGTGAACCTATTTTAAGAGTGCAGAAGCCGGCATCGACGGCCCTGAGTCTTATGCGCTCACGCTACAGTGCTTACTGTTTGGGGGATGTGAACTATCTCCAGGCGACAACACATGATCATACATGGAGTGATGAAGAACTTAAATTTATACAGGACTGGGCAGATAACAGTTTGTGGCAGCACCTGGAGATCATCGAGTTTAGTGATGATATCGTCGAGTTTAAAGCCTACTATATTTTCGATCATGTACAGCATGTCCATCATGAAAGGTCCACTTTTATAAAAATCAATGATATGTACAAATATGTCGATGGTGAGATCTATGAAGACAAAGTAAAATTTACCAACAACCAAAAATGTATCTGTGGAAGCGGCGTGAAGTATAAACGCTGCTGTCTGCCTAAATTGAGAAAATAGATGCTATCCAACTTTTAACTTCATACGAAGTAGCACTTTTCACGTTTCAAATTACTTTCAAGATAACTAAGTACAATCCCGAATGTTAAAAAAATTATTTATACTTACAGGGCTATGTATCGCTGTGAACCCATTCATAGTCTTGGGCATGGTTTTTCTCTTTTACCTTACAAAACAACAGTAAATCCATCGAATAACAAAACCTCTCTAAAACAATCTGTTCGTATACAATCGTCCCTTTCCAAGCATACCGAAAGATGACTCTGCCAACTTTTTTATAATCTACTTATACTATACTAGTAAGGAAACATCGTTAGTTGCTACTTTATGAGATCATAGTTGGGAAAGGATAGATATGCATCATCTTATAGTACGTTTTTTGAAGTTCATAGTGTTGGTAGGTATGGTTGGAAGTATCATGCACGCGAAAGAAGCCGCAGCAATTGAAGCGTTTGTACAAAGTGCTGCAGCTTTGATAGAAGAGAAAGGGGATGAAGCCTTTCATGCATTCAGACAAAAGGGAACAAAATGGTTCCATGATGATCAATATATCTATGTTTGGAATATGGAGGGATTTCGGTATGTCTATCCGCCTGATGTAAAAGGTGAAGGTAAAAATGTCCGTGATCTTAAAGACATTGATGAAAAACCAATTGGCGAACTTATGATCGAAGTCGCTTCATCCAAGGAGGGAAGAGGGTGGATACATTACCGTTGGCCAAAACCCGGTGAGTTGGAACCAAGCTGGAAAAGTACCTATATCATGCAAGTAAAAGACCCTTCCGGACAAACATTTCTTATAGGAAGCGGTGCCTATGATATGCCTGTACAAAGGTCCTTTATTATAGATGCAGTGGATTCTGCAGCGAAACTGATCGAACAGGATGGTCTCAAGGCATTTGATACGCTAAGAAGCAAAAGAAGCCAGTATAGTTATCAGGATACCTATGTCTTTGTGATAGATGAAAATGGTGTAGAGTTGATGAATGCAGCTTTTCCAAAATTAGAAGGGCGCAATGTGATCGACTACAAGGATGCCAAAGGGAACTCTTTTGTAAGGGAATTCATTCATGTGGCCAAAACAAAAGGCAGCGGCTGGGTTGATTATCCGTGGCCTAAACCGGGTGACGTAGAAAAATCACATAAGTCGGCATACGTCAAAAAGGTGATGGTCGAAGGGAAAATGATTATTGTATGTGCAGGATTGTATCTGGATTAATCGAGTATGATGTCATGACTTTGATGAGGTTCATTGATGTATATAGCGATTCTTTCGATATCATGTATAAATGCCCCGAAGAAGAGGGGTATTAGGGAGTAATGCAGTGTTTGAAGCTTTTACACTCCTGCACTTACATACTTTATATTATGCTGCAAGCGTTTGTAATGCTTCATCTATCTGTTCGGTGGCAAGTTTTTTCCCGTTCTCCTCTTCTTTTGCACTCCACCAGTATTCGATGATCTGTTGTTCTAT
>JBFEWI010000242.1:0-2084 GCA_041546475.1 Sulfurovum sp. | reverse complement strand
TCTCTTTTAAATGAATCTCTCCTGAACGCACAACGATGACTTCGGGTAGCAGTCGCATGACCGCCAATGAGGTTAAAGACTTACCAGACCCGGACTCGCCGACTAAAGCAAAGATCTCTCCATGTTGAATGTCAAAACTGACACGATCCAATACTATTTCACTTCCCACACTCAACGAAAGATCTTTAATGGTTAAGATACTGCTCATACTTTATTCCTAGGGTCCAGTACTGTTTGGATACGGTCAGAAAATAGATTGGCGGCCAAAACCAAGATAAACATGAAGACAAAGGCCGAAAAGAGTGACCACCATACCATAGGTTCTCTGGCCATCTCCAGTCGAGCCTGATTGATCATATTTCCCCATGAATGCATCGTTGGATCAACCCCTACACCCACATAGGAAAGTACAGCTTCAGCCAATACCAGGCCAGAAAAGTCCAACACCACAGAGATGAGGATGATATGCATGAGATTTGGCACAATATGACGTCGAATGATAGTCAACTTGCTCACGCCGAATGCTTTTGCAGCGGTGACAAACTCCATTTGGGAGATCTTAAGCGTCTCCGCTCTGAGTAGTCTGCATAAACCAGTCCATGAAGTGACCCCAAGGATCAAAATAAGAAACAATAAACGCAGATCAGAACGTTCAAGGGTACTTTCAAACCATCCCGGGTGGTTACTCATCATCACCTGCATAGAGAGTACACCCGCTGCGATCAGCAATACACCCGGGATCGAAGAGAGCGTTGTATAGATATACTGAATCACATCATCTGCCCAGCCGCCGAACAACCCAGCACTTACACCCAGGATCACTGCTACTGGTAACATGATCAGTGTGGTGAGTATCCCTATGAGGACCCCGGTACGAATACTCTTGAAACTTTGATAGAGTACATCATTGCCCACTTTATCCGTACCCAATACATGATAAGAGTCACTAAGCATATAAAGCCAGGTAAATGCCATAACCAAGGCTATGAATGTCACATACGCCGTACGCCATGGCAGATCACTTTCTCCCTGCCACGTCTCTTTCCATGCAAGCATAAATCTTGATCTCTCTCTCCACCAGATATGCAGCACAACAAGTGACAAACTCCATATCAACCCCACACCCAATGCGAACAGAGACTCCTGCACAAAGTTATCTTTTGTGGAAACATGCTTTAAAGGCAGGTGCACCTGTTGGGTCATGCCATTTTCATCTACCACGATCGAACTTGCATACTCCACCGTTGCAAAAGGTGCAGAGTAGGTACGCTCCGTATTTTGAATATTGTGTTCAAAGAGTAGATCCAGAAGGGAAACTATTTCAGACCCATACACGACCTCCCCGCTCTTCTGTCCTTGAAGAGGCAGTGCCGAACGCAAATGTACAGAGTCGAGCAACGTGAACAATAGATAAAACAAAAGTACCGTTGAAGCCGCCATCGCGATACTAGACCTAAAGATCGCATGCCACTGTGCTTTAATTTGAGGAGAACGCGAGATCACCCATGACCACAGCAAAAGTACTACCACCAATGACCATACCAACATATCTGTCCAAAGTAATACCAGTTTCATGAGAGCTTCACCCGCGGATCAAACAGTGTATAGGAGATGTCCGTCAGGATCAACCCCAGGATATACAGGACTGAACCTAAAAAGACCATCGCCTTGACGATAGCAAAATCTTGCGAATTGATCGCATCGATCGTGTATGAGCCAAGTCCGGGAATACCAAAAAAGGATTCCATAATAAGACTTCCCATAAAGAGTGAAGGAATGATCACCACCACCCCTGTCAAAATGGGAAGCATCCCGTTACGGAGTACATGTCCGAACAGTACTTTGATTTCAGAGAGTCCTTTGGCCCTTGCGGTTCGGACATAATCCTGGTTGATCTGTTCCAAAAAGATGCTCCTGTACCAGCGTACACCTGCCCCCAACCCTGCAAAGACACCAATCATCACTGGCAAGAGAATGAACTTTATGCCATCCCATCCGCTCTCATAGCCCGATATAGGTACCCAGTGCCAGATCTTGGAAAAAAGGACCTGCCCTGCAATGATATAAAAGAGTCCGGAGATCGA
>JBFEWI010000026.1:0-13227 GCA_041546475.1 Sulfurovum sp. | reverse complement strand
TATGAAGCGGTCAACTGGAAAACACTTCTCACTGCACTCGTACAGGCGATGCTGGTGGATTCCATCTTTGGGTATATATCCATCTCTATCTTTTTTATCGTGATCTTTTTTGTGATCATGATATTTTCCTATGTCAGTATCTATACACGGGCGCGGGAAATAGGACTACTACGTGCATTGGGACTGACATCCAAAGATATCTTTGGCATGCTTTTTATCGAGATCCTGATCCTTGCCACGATCAGTATACTCCTGGGTACCCTCATCGGTGCTTCCATTGCCTACGACTTTGAACTCCATCCTATCGTGATATCGGGTATCGCGGAAACGTATAAGGAGTATGGCGTGGTCAGTGATGAGATCCCTATGAATTTTGATCTTTTTACCATTGCATGGAATGCCCTGACGATCTTCATACTCAATCTGGCAGCCATTGTCTACCCGATCTTCAAGGTCAACAAACTGACTGCAATGGAGGCGATGCGATATGTATAAGATAGCACGACATCTTGCCTGGCTGAGTATCTGGAGGCGTAAAACCCGCTCTTTGATGGTGATCATGATGATCGCCCTGAGTCTCAGCGGTCTACTTGGGCTGCAAGGACTCTATGATGGTATGATCCTCCATCTTATCAATACGACCATCCGCAGTGACTCAGGAGAGATCTCTCTCTACAATAAAAAATATAGACTGAACAAAACACTGGAGTACAGACTCACGCCTGTTTCAGACTATACAGAGGCTTTTTCCAAGATCGAAGCCATTGAGTCCTACTCGGTGCGTTTAGAAAAAGAGGGTCTCATCGCTACCGCACACAAATCACTTGGAGCCGTCCTCAAAGGTATCTCTTTGGAAAATGAACAGAGATTTGGCGAGCTTGATGCTTTTATCACCCAGGGAGAGTACAGCTTTGGTGAAAAGGACCAAAAGGCATTGATCGGTTCGGCATTGGCTAAAAAATTCAATCTTAGCCTGGGAAGCCGTGTCATCTTTACAGCACAAGATGCGACAGGTGAGATCAACGCTATCTCTTTTCGTATTAGCGGTATGCTCAAAACAGGCAATCCTACTATTGATGATCACTCTGTATTTGTCTCCATGGAAAAGATGTCAAAATTCCTAAATGTAGATCAAAGTGCCACCCAGATAGCTTTACGAGTGAAAGATGCCGAGGATATCCCTATCGTGCAACAAGAACTGAAAAAACACTTTCCTGCCATAGATGTGCTTCGCTGGGATCAACTTTACCCTTTACTTATACAGATGCAGGAGTATATGAATATCTTCAACTTGGCCTCTTATGCCATCGTCTTTATTGTCGCAGCACTGGGAATTTTCGGTGTGATGCTTGTCTCTGTTTTAGAACGGATACGTGAGTTCAGTATCATGCTTGCCATCGGAACGCCCTACGGAGCAGTAAGAAACCAGATCATCATGGAAGCCTCTTTTCTGGGTT
This sequence comes from Sulfurovum sp., assembly GCA_041546475.1. GTDB lineage: Bacteria > Campylobacterota > Campylobacteria > Campylobacterales > Sulfurovaceae > Sulfurovum. The sequence goes on along the minus strand of JBFEWI010000026.1, from coordinate 11,770 downwards.
TGATCGGTTATCTCGCAGGTGCATTAGGGGGATGGATCTTCCTTTTGTATATGTCAACTGTAGGTGTCGATATGCGCGCTTTTGAAGCCGGGCTGGAACTCTATGGCTACAGTGCTGTCATGTATGCCAATATGCATCTTTACTATTTCTTTCAAGCTTTTTTTGCTGTATTTTTTGCTACCCTGCTTTCAGTGATATGGCCTCTAAGAAAGCTTAGAAAGATCAAACCTATACAGGTCATACAAGGAAAAATGTTATGAAACTCAACCATGTCTACAAAACATTCTACCCTGATACGCCCAAAGAGGTCAAAGCCCTTACCGATATCAATCTTACCTTTGAAAAAGGAGAATTCACCACACTCAGTGGTGAATCTGGTTCAGGTAAAACCACACTACTGAACATCATAGGCGGACTTGACTCAGCGACAAGCGGACAGATATTTTTTGAAGGAGAAGAGATATCGGCTTACAGTGAAGAGAAAATGGCAAAACTCAGACTGCATGACATCGGTTTTATCTTTCAGGCCTACAATCTTATCCATGTACTCACCGTTCGTGAGAACATAGGGTTCATTATGAAACTGCTCAAATTTGATCAAAAAGAGATCGATGCACGTATCATGGAGCTGGCTGCTATTCTGCAGATAGAAGAGCTTCTCGATAAACTTCCCGGTGAAATAAGCGGTGGCCAGCAGCAGCGTGTGGCAGTGGCACGTGCTGTCGCTTCACGCCCCAAACTGATACTTGCCGATGAACCCACGGCAAACCTCGATTCAAAGAACAGTGAACGCCTTATGAATATGCTGCGCAGACTCAATGAAAAAGAGCAAGTCACCGTTATTTTCGCTTCCCACGACAAATATGTGCTTGAACAGTCCAAACGTATCATAGTGCTGGATGATGGAGTTGTCGTTGAAGATCGTTAACTCTCTCACCCTGCTCTTTTTAAGCGTGCCACTTATGGCCATTGAGCATGATCTTACCATAGAAAACACTAACTATACGATCTCAAAGGTCCCCTATACCCAGCATGAGAGAACCCTCTATAACTACAACAGACTGAGACTGACCGATAATATTACAGAGGGAAACTGGTTTGCCAATATCATCGCAGATATAGACAACTACTACGGAGAAACCTATATAGAGAGCTTTGAATACAGATTTTTTCGTTCTATCAAAGCAGATACCCCCTTTGATATAGAGACCCATACCAAGAACTATGGTGAAGGTGAAGTTTTCGGACGGCTGCACCGTTTTTTTGTAGGTTATACGGATGAAACACATAATGTGATCTTCGGTCTGCAGAAGATCACCATGGGCGTAGGAAGGATATGGACACCCACTGATCTCTTTAATCCCAGAAACCCTCTTGCACTGGAACCTGACCAGATCTACGGTAATTTTTCGCTCTCCTATACCTATGCACTGGGCGCACTCAGCCAAGCGATGGGAGTGGTGGCCAAGCGTCATGACGGCAGTTACAAATATGCAGGAAGGGTCAAAGGAAATACAAAGATTGGAGATATCGCACTGGATCTCTTCTCAAGCAATGATGCACAAATGATCGCCTATGAGATAGAAGGCAATCTTTTTGATACCGGTATAGAGTGGCGAAGCGAAGGCGGATACTACAAAGACAAACTCTTAGATAGAACATTTTATCAAACCATACTGGGTGCAGACTATGGTTTTGTCAATGGACTCACCGTCATGGCCGAGTGGCTGCACTCCACAAAAACCTACACAGCCGATGAGATACTCAATCTTCAGGAAAGCAGTCTGGGCTATAACCGTCATCTCTCTACTGACTATCTAGGAGCCTCTGCCTACTATGACTTCAACCTGCTCTATAGCGGTACAATGAGTGTGATCCATAGCCCCGAAGACCAAAGCTCTTTCATCTCACCGCTCCTCACCTACAGTATCAGTGACGATGCTTCCGTATCGGTAGGTGCGATGCTGTATAGAGGAGATGAAGAGAGTGAGTTTGGCCGTGTGGAGAACAGCTATTATCTGCGTTTCAGAGTGACCTACTGATCTTTTCTTTTTACTTCCTGTATCGATGGGTAAAGAGTGGGCTTTGAAAGCAACCAAAAGTCCACACCTAAGGTATGGCTATACTATATCAGCTATAATCTGAAAATAACCGACTCAAAGAAATATTTAAAGGATAGAAAAAATGTACCCAGGAAAGTTAAGAAAAGGATTCTCAATGAAAGTGAGTGGTGTCCATCTTACCCGCCCGGACCTACATAATCTCGCGGCAGAATTAGGTATCGGTACCAGAGATATACTTATGGACAACGACATACTTACCATTTACAACACTTCTGATACATGCCAGGAGATCATAGATGATAACGCTTTGGTCTCATTTGTCTCAATGGTTCTCAGTATCCCTGCTGAAGATATTAGTGAGTTAAAAGAGGTGGTAGAGGAACCCGTAAAACTAGAGTTTGATTTCGACGATGAGGACGAGGACGATTTTTAGACTCATCGACAGGAAGCATTGTTTCTTGCACTGAAGTGTAAAAAAATTGCTGTAGCTGCAACTGCAGCTTTATGCAAGAGGCATCGTAAAGATGTTACGCGTCATCCTCTTCATCTTTAGCTATCTCTGCACGTATTTGATCCATATCAAGCCCCTTCACGTGAGCAATGAGTTTATCAAAGGCTTCTTCAGGCAGCATACCTGCTTGATTAAGCAGGATGATCCCATCTCTACTGACCATCAGTGTTGGAATTGAACGGATACCGTATTGGGCCGATATTGCAGATTGTTCATCCGTATTGACCTTAGCAAAGGTAATATCAGGATACTTCTCTGCCACCCTTTCAAAAATCGGGGCGAACTGTTTGCAGGGCCCACACCATTCTGCCCAAAAATCGATAATAACAATTTCGTTATTATCTAGTGTTTCGTTAAAGTTTTGTGTTGTTAAATCTATATATGCCATACGCTTTCCTTTATATGAAGAGGGAGTATAGCATAGCGATGATTGTTCTTCACTTAATATTATAACTTGGATAATGAATGTTTATGCCCTATTCCTAACATCCCAACCTCTCATCATTTCCTGAGACAGTTCCTTTATGTATCTGTCGATCTAAACACTCCTTTTATGTTTATCCCTGTAGCGTACAACATACTTTTCAAGCTCTACAAGAAAGAGTACAGAAGAAGCGACCAATACAATACGCAGCCATATGGTAAAGTCGATTGCCGTACTGCCGAACAGAGACTGCATAGGACTAAGATAGGTAAAACCAAGCTGGAGTATGATCAGTATAGCAATAGCGATCAATACATAACGGTTTCCGGATAGACCTTCCCAGTTGATGACAGAGTCTGTGATATACCGGGAGTTGAACAGATAAAAGACCTCAAACATGATCAGTGTATTTACAGCGACAGTTTGTGCATGCTCGATACTAGCACCCTCTTCCATTTCCCATATAAAAAGCCCGAATGTCCCACCCATCAAGATCATTGAAACATAGGCAATACGCCAAATAAGATACCCTGTAAGTATAGGCTCATGGGCATCACGCGGGGGTCTTTGCATGACATTCTGTTCAGGTGGCTCAAAGGCCAATGATAATGCCAATGTGACAGCTGTCACCATATTGACCCAAAGGATCTGCACAGGTATGAGTGGCATTTGATGGAAGCCAAATGCAATGGCAGCAAGAATGATCAACGCTTCACCACCATTGGTCGGAAGAATAAAGAGTATCGCCTTTTTAAGGTTGTCATACACGGTACGCCCCTCTTCTACCGCATGCATGATGGAAGCAAAATTATCATCTGCAAGTACCATTTCAGAAGCTTCTTTTGCAGCTTCTGTACCATTGTGTCCCATTGCAGTACCTACATCTGCACGCTTGAGTGCCGGTGCATCGTTCACACCATCACCTGTCATTGCAACGATCAGACCATGCTCCTGCAGTGATCGCACCAGACGAAGTTTATGTTCAGGATTGACACGTGCATAGATATCAACCTCCAGCACGCGTTGGCTTAACACCTCGTCACTCATGCCTTCAAGTTCTGTTCCTGTCAGCACATCATCGGTATTGACGAGTTGCAATTGATGGGCGATAGCACGTGCAGTGGCACCATGATCACCTGTGATCATTTTCACTCTGATACCTGCCCCCTGACAGACCTTCACCGCTTCAATCGCTTCTTCTCGAGGCGGATCGATCAAGCCAAGCATACCCAGCATGATCAATCCATCCTCTAGATCACTGAATGCAAGCTCCTCCTGTTTTGGCTTTCCAGGTTTGGAAGCAAGCGCCAATACACGCTGTCCATGACCTGCCAGTTCCTCAATGCGCGCCAGCCAGTAATCCTTATCCAAAGGTTGATTACCATTGAGACCTCTCTGAAAGGTACACATCTCCAGTATCTTCTCCGGGGCACCTTTGAGAAAAATAAACGTATCGCATGCATGGTCATGGTGGAGTGTCGCCATAAAACGGTGTTCTGATTCAAAAGGGATAAGATCGGTACGAGGATATTCTTTGGCTTCCATCTCCATATCCAACCCGGCCTTTAAGCCTGCTACAAGAAGGGCTCCTTCCATGGGATCACCATGCACAAGCCATTCACCGTCCTTTTGTTCCAATGATGCATCATTGCAAAGCATTGCGACCCGGGCCACTTCTTCTAACAATGGTCTCTCTTCTGTAAGAACAGCTCTGCCTGCCAAAGATATCTCTCCATGCGGGTCATAGCCCGTTCCACTGAGTTCAAACAGATCTTTGGCCGTCGCAATCGTAGATACAGTCATTTCATTACGCGTTAGTGTACCTGTTTTATCCGAACAGATCACTGTGACCGCTCCCAATGTTTCAACCGCCGGCAATTTACGTATGATCGCATGACGATGTGCCATTCTCTGTACACCAATGGCAAGCGTGATCGTCATGATAGCAGGCAGTCCTTCCGGAATCGCAGCTACTGCCAGACTGACTGCAGCAAGAAACATTTCAACAGCAGCATAATCCCTTACCAACAGACCAAAGGCGAAAGTGATCAGCGACACAGACAAGATAGCGATTGTAAGCCAACGGGCCATCTGGGCCATTTGTCGGATCAACGGGGTTGTTGCTGAGTCCACCTCCGATACCAGACTGCTGATACGGCCAATCTGTGTGTCGGCACCGGTCCCTATGACGATACCGTTGCCTTGACCGTGTGTCACAATAGTACCAGAGTAGGCCATACAGCGCCGATCGCCTATTACACTCTCCTTGTCCACTGGATCTGTCGTTTTTTCTACCGCTATCGATTCACCTGTCAATGCCGACTCTTGAATTTGAAGTCCTTTGACACGAAAAAGTCTCAGGTCTGCAGGTATCTTATCGCCAGATTGGAGAGTTACAATATCACCAGGCACCAGATCTTCTGCCTGGATTGTGATCTGTCGGCCCTTACGTATCACTATGGCACGAGGAGAAAGCATCTGTTGTATCGATCTCAAAGCATCTTCCGCTTTTCCCTCCTGTATGAACCCGATCAGAGCATTGAGAAGCACTACGGCAAATATCACACCTGCATCGACCCAATGCTCCAATATAGCAGTCACCATACCTGCAGCTAGCAGTACATAGATCAATATATTATGAAATTGATAGATAAAGCGGAGAAATGCACTGCGTGTCCGTACTGTAGGAAGCTGATTTGGGCCATACTTTTCAAGTCTCTTCTCTACCTCTTCTTGAGCAAGACCCTCTTTAGAGGTTTCAAGTAGAGTGAAAACGGACTCTGTACTTTTGGTATGCCAATCTTCTGATATCAAAACCGATGTATCTATGTGGTTCTTCATCGTTACACCTTTCTAGGCAGTTATTAGGTTTTCTTAGTGATCAGCCAGTATGTGATCCCCAAAGCCAAGACAACAGCTGCTGTACTGAGTACAAAAAGAGGGGTGATCTCTTTAAAATCAAAAATAATCACTTTACGTGAGATAGCCATGAGTGCAGTTGCAACAACCAGTCTTACGGGTATCACATTGGTTTTGAGATAAAGTGTTATATTTATAAAGATCTCTATAGCGATCAGCACGGCAAGAAAGGCACCAAAAGTAGCCAGTATGTCATTGATATTTAAGAGCATAAATGGCGGAGATAACAGACGCTGATATAACACATAGATGACATCACCGATACCCCAGACAATCACCAAAACCATTAACATTGCCAACACTTTTACTGCCATACGTATGATCTTGTGAAGAAAATCTATAAAGGGGTCTTCAACCATATCTGTCAATTCATGACCCATATCTACAAAAGAATCCTTTTTGTTTTCATTATCCATCTGCTTATCCTTTAATACATAATGATAATGCCATTAACCTTATTCTTGTCTATAAAAAACAAGGCTCCACTTAGAGATTATAACACAAATAGCTACTATGAAAATTATATATGCATCATTCCAAATGTGATCACCATCACCCAGATATTCAAAAGATAAAAAAGGGCCATAAACATGCCTACTTTTCTACCTCCCAAAGCAAAAACGATACCCAGTTTTACAATAGAGTTTACAACCGTTGCAATCATGATACAGTACATGGCTGTAAGTTCGGTTATCTTCACTGTTACGATCTGCGATAAGGAAAGTGTAATGGCATCTAGATATGGAAAGGTTTGAATTGAAAACGGTAGTTTCAGCGAGTACCTTCATATACATGATCGCTGAAGCAATGGCCATACCTCCGGCAAAGTTTTTCAGATATGTTTTTTCCAATGCAAACAGTTTGGAAAAAGTGATGCATCATCATCCCCAGAGTATAGGTTACAAAGGCTGAGATCTCAGTCGTAGTACCATGTGAGTCACTTTTGACCGTTTTATAGATATAGGTAGCTAGGATCAATGATCCAAATAAAAAAAGTGATACATGCAGAAAGTATGGTATCGATGTCTGCATCCATGCACTCAAATACCCTAAAAGTGAGATCAATGTAAATGTTCTTGTACCGGCAGCTCTAATGTGTTCTTTACTATGCTCACACATCTCACGCTGCAAACCTATCATAAAACCTATGATAAGGGTAATGACTATGTTTTTGATGATATCTATTTCCATTTGGTCCACCTGATCCATTTATAAAACTCTGTCAAAATAAATATTGGGACTGAGACTAATACGATAATCCCCCAATCTGCCCAGCCCATAGCAGTCGTATGTAATGCTTTTTGAAAAAACGGCACATAGACTGCACAGGCCTGTAACCCCAGGGTAAGTGCAATGGCCAGTAAAAGCCACTTGTTGGTGAAAAAACCTATGATGTTGATAGGCTCACGTGGTGAACGGAAATTGAGAACAATCATTTTCTCAAGAATGATAATCCCTGTAAATGCTACGGTCTGGGCAAGTAGCATACCATTTTGGGGGTCTTTGGAAAGATAATAATGAAAGAGCCAAAGTGTTGCAAGCCCTATATACGTTCCCAATACCGTAATCATGGTGATACCATAGCGATCTAAAATCGGTTCATGTATCTGACGCGGTGGACGATGCATTACACCTTTTTCTGAAGGTTCGACACCCAGAGCAACCGCTGTCATACCATCTGTGATAAGATTCATCCACAAGATCTGTACCGGGATTAGTACCAGCGGTCCACCTAATAAAATATTTAAGAAAATAACAATCACTTCTCCACTGTTGGATGCTAAAAGGTACTGTACAAACTTTTTAATATTGTCATATTCGCGTCGCCCCTCTTTAACGGCATTGATAATGGATGCAAAATTATCATCCACTAAAACAATATCAGAAGCACTTTTAGCAACATCCGTTCCTTTTTTTCCCATGGCTATACCGATATCTGCCTCTTTCAGTGCAGGAGAGTCATTCACACCATCACCGGTCATTGCTACCACTTCATCTTGTGTTTTAAGGATCTGTACAATTCTCAGTTTATCTTCGGGTCGTGCTCTTGCAAACAGTATCTTTTCATTTAAAGCAGCACCTAATGTTTCATCATCCATTTGAGAAAGTTCATTAGAGGTGATGGCTCTGTCTACATCCAAACCGATATTGTTTGCAATGGAAAGCGCAGTATCTGCATTGTCCCCAGTGATCATGATAATATCAATACCTGCTGTTTTAGCCATCTCAATAGCTTTAGGGACCTCTTCATGCGGAGGGTCAATGATACCGACAAAACCAAGCAGAACCAATCTATTTTCAACACTCTCTTCAGATAGTATTGTATCAGTAGAAAGTGTTCGAAAAGCAATAGCCAGTGTTCTAAGTCCACACTTAGCCATCGCTTTGTACTCTGACTCTAATTCTTTTTTATACGCCTCATCTAAAGAATGTATACTCCCCTCTTTAAAAACCTGTGTACTTCTCTCAAGGATGACTTCCGGTGCACCTTTGACATATGCGGTCAATGTATCTTTATCATGCACAATCATACTCATACGTTTACGGCTGGAATTAAAAGGAAATTCACTCGCTATGGCAGGACTCTCATCAGTATGAAGCCATGCTTTGTAAGCAGCAACGATCAAAGCTGCTTCTGTGGGTTCGCCGATCACATCCCAACTCGAATCATTTTTTTGTACCTTGGCATGATTACATATCAGAGCACTTTTTAAAAGCATAAGCAGATCCGCATTGTTCTTATAATCTATCTTCTTCCCTTCTACTTCAAAGTGACCCGCCGGATCATAGCCACTACCGGTTACTTCGATCTCTCCAGATGGAAGCCAGATCTTTTTTACCGTCATCTGATTTTGGGTGATTGTTCCGGTTTTATCTGTACATATCGTCGTTGCCGCTCCCAAGGTTTCTGCAGCCTGCAAACGTCTTAAAAGCGCTTTTTGTTTTGCCATAGCCTTGATACCCAGTGCCAGTGTGATCGTTACAACCGCAGGAAGTCCTTCGGGTACAACTGCCACTGCCAAGGCAACACCTGTCATGAACATTTCAAAAAGATCTTTTCCAAGAAGCCACCCGACCAAAGCAACCAATACAGAGATCGCTATCGAATAGATCCCAAGTTTTTTACCTAATACAGCAAGCTTTTTTTGTAAGGGCGTTGTGACTGTATCTACACTCTGTGTCATACGTGCAATTTTTCCAAACTGGGTTTGCATGCCTGTCTCAACGACGATACCGGTCCCTCTTCCATTTACAACAGCTGTACCCATCCAAGCCATGTCAGATTGTTCCGAAAGTGGAGTATCTTTATCGACCCTATCCACTTTTTTAAAGACTGATGCCGATTCACCTGTCAGAGATGACTCATCAACTTTCAGATTAAAACTTTCAGCAAGTCTCAGATCAGCAGGTACCTTGTCACCCATCTCCAGTAAGACGATATCTCCAGGGACAAGCATCTTTGCATCAATGATCTGTGCTTTGGATTCACGGCGGACCTTGCATCTTGGATTCAACATCTCTCTTAATGCTTCAATGGCATTTTCGGCCTTGAACTCCTGTACAAATCCAAGAATACCGTTAAGCACAATAATGACTAAAATAGTAATAGCATCACCCAATTCACCAATGGCCAAAGAGATTGCTGCAGCAGCAAAAAGTATAAGGATAAGCACATTAGTAAACTGCCGTAAAAATACTTGATACCAGGGTGTTTTTTCAAGTCGTACCAATTCGTTCGGACCATACTCTGCTACTCTTTTTTGAGCTTCTTCTTCATTCAATCCGGTTTGTATATTACTTTTAAAAGTATGAATGACGTCATCGACATCTTTCGTCTGCCATTGGGTACTATTTTTCACGGTAAACCTCTTCACCCCAAAAACGTATCAACAGTGAAAAGATCAGCGGTACCGTGATAGCAGTAAAAGAGGATGCAGCTACCAAAGCCGTAAAGAGTTCCAGGTCAATGATCGCTGCACTGAAAAGTAACTGGGCAACGATAATTTCCGTCGTTAACCTTGCATCAAGACCTACTCCGACGATAAGTGCCTCTTTGAAATGCATTTTTTTCATGGGTACCATCAGCAGTACACCAAAGAGTTTTCCCAGTGTACCTGCAAGATAGAGTATGATGGCCAACAATGGTTCCTGCAGGAAACCCTCCATATCGGCATTAAATCCGACCCAAAAGAAGAAGATCACACCGAAAAAACCGTAACTTAAAGTCTGTGTTGTTTTAGAAAGTAACTCACCCTTTTGCTCTTCACGTTCAAATAGTGGCCGCATAATAACACCTGCAGTGATGGCACCTACGACCATCCCCAGTTCCACATACTCTCCAAAGCCGCCAAAACCGAACAGAATGATCAGTGAAAAGATCATCAAAGCACTTAAGTTTTTAGGTTCCCATTTTTCCATGATCTTCGGTATCCATTTGTAAAACAACCAGCTTACAACTATAAAAGCTGCTATACCTGAAAATAAACCTGCTACTCCACCATGGGTTTCACCTGTTTTTGCACCTATCCATATAGAAACGATACCAACCAATACCACTTCAATGATATCATCCAGGACTCCCGCACTGATAATAAACGTACCTATACGTGTTTTTAGCATTTTAAATTCATCCAGGATCGGGACAATAACCGCTTCAGCCGTCGGCATTCGTGTCATCCCTATCACAAGTGATATGGCCCAGCCATACCCATACACAAGCATAGCGATCACACCAAATAAAAAAGGAATGATCGTATTTAACAAGGTAAGCCATAGTATGTCAGAGCTTGATTTTCTCATCTCACCCAGTTCTATCTGAAGTCCTATATAAAAAAGTAAGAAAAGAACTCCAAGATTAGAAAGAAAGGAGAAGGTATTCTCAAAATTCGAATTACTGTGAATCAATGCAGGAAAAGAGGTATAACTAAGTATAATCCCGACAAATAAGGCAGCCAGTATACTCGGTATACGAAATTTTGAAAGGAAGTATCCAAGTGCATAGGTGAGAGCAAATACCAAGGCAAAAGATAAAAGAAGTTCTCCCAACTCTATTTCATTCATCCTTCTTACCACCTTTCGAGAAGCTTATTTAATCTTACCATAAAACAATATAAGTTCAAAATATAATTGAAATGATAAAATAAATCCCAGGATAAAAAAGTATTGCTTCTAGAATGCATTATGTTATTTTAGGGATACACGCTACAATAATACAATGACCCACAAGAGTCATCTTTAACATACTGTTGAATACGTTTATATTGTACCCCTTGCATCTACAATATATTATATGAATTTTTTTAACGATGAATAAAGGAATATAATGATGAAAGAACGTTCCACGATAATGGTTGACGGTAATGAAGCCGTTGCGATGGTCGCCCACAAGATCAATGAAGTCATCGCTATATACCCTATCACCCCCGCCTCTCCTATGGGTGAGTTCAGTGACATTTACAGTGCGAAACATCAAAAAAATATTTTTGGTACGATACCCGAAGTCTATGAAATGCAAAGTGAAGGAGGTGCAAGCGGTGCTATTCACGGTGCCCTGCAGGCAGGTGCCCTAACCACTACGTTTACTGCTTCGCAGGGACTGCTGCTGATGATACCCAATATGTACAAGATCGCAGGAGAACTCACTTCAACGGTCTTTCATGTTGCCTCCAGATCTCTTGCTGCTCAGGCACTTTCTATCTTTGGAGACCATCAGGATGTGATGGGGGTGAGGCAAACCGGATTTGCCATGCTTTCCTCAGGTTCCGTACAAGAAGCACATGATTTTGCACTCATCGCACAGGCAGCGACCTTGCATACACGTATTCCTTTTTTACATTTTTTTGACGGCTTTCG
>JBFEWI010000066.1:0-8276 GCA_041546475.1 Sulfurovum sp. | reverse complement strand
GCTTCTGCTGCAGTCTTAGCTGTTTCGGCTGCAGTTTGTGCTGCTTCTGCTGCTGCCTGTGCTGCCTGTGCTGCTACTTTTGCCGCTTCTGCTGCTACTACCCTATCATCTACCTCTGCATAGATTTTTGATAGTTCTGTAGAAAGGTACGGTGTGATCTTAGCCATTTCAGTATTGATATGATTCACTAAACTCTGTGCATCTGAAGTGATGATCTGATTCACAGCTTCATCTAAGTTGATAACTTTATCTGTTCCCACAATGTTGATCGGTGATGCCCAATTCACTATGCTTAAATTTAATGGTACATATGCCATCTTTTACCCCTAATTTAAAAAGTCGCTTTTATATAACTCTACAGGTTCTGATCCCTGTAATCTCCCTGATCTTCTTCTCCACGCTTGATCATACTTACCCTCAAAAAGCATAGACTTTTGGAAGTTCTCTGTAGAATCTTCCTTTTCATAGCAGAATGAAAGTGTGATGTATTTTAAAGCTTGAATCAAGTCCGATGGTACAGGCACTTCATCATCTGTTGAAAGTGATACTGTAGCAGTCGCACCATAATACACGATCTCTACTTCCTCATCTGTAGGATCGGTAAAATGAATTGTATTATCATCGTCTAAAGTATAGTTCTGTGTAGTTCCTATGGATTCTATTTCAAACGCTGTATAGGTTGTGGTGTAATCACTTGTACCCTCTACAACATTGATCGTTTGGCGGTATCTCTTGAAAAGGGCATCTTCAGCCAATCTCAAAAGACCGTCATTGACGTATGATTCTATTTCGGGATCACTCCATCTTACTTTTGCTACGTCTTGAAGCGTAGGTCTTACTTTTGTTGAAATGAATACCGATAGAACCATCTTGCACCTCTATTATAAATCTTCGATTACAGATTCAATCAAGAATCTTTTTTTCTCTACAGTACGTGTTTTACCTGTAGGTTGTCCTTTCTCATCAAGGATCGCTTCTTCAACTTCCGTACTTGCATCTTTAAAGATTTTGATAAGCTCTACAGGAAGTGTCACTTCTTCTTCATACAGTCCTCTGTATGGTTTACCGTTATGACCTACAAAGTATTCACGATCTTTACTCAATGGATCGTTGTTGTGGACGATCACTCTAAGCGTTTTACCTGAAAGACCTTTGCCTTTTGCTTTGGCTAACTTTGGTGATCCCGTAACAGGTGCTGTAGGTTTGTTCTCTGCATCACCACCTACATCTGCAGTAGTTGTGACCGTTGGTTCATTCGTTGTGTTTTCCGTATCTTCAGTAGTTGTTTCATCTACTTCAAGCGATGCGTAAAGTTCTTCAACTGAAATACCTTTTTTCTCTGCTACCTTTTTAGCGATAGTTTCCTCTTTCGCGTTGTTCGCAATACGAAGCCCCGCTTCTTCACCGATCTTTCTAAGCTGTGCTTTCTTCGACATCTAAATTCCTTTTGGTTGATTTTATGTTTAAGGTGTAATAACCTTACCTAAACTCCCCGATAGAAGTTCAGTAAAGCCACCGCGATAGCCTTATCTGAACCCCCCTCAAAGAGAGGGAATGAGCTTACGCAGTTTCGTATCTCATCATGTGGTTGTCGTTAAGGATTTTAGCCGTAACTAAAGCTTTCCAACCAACCGTTGCTCTTTGGTTCAATGGATCGTCACCTGAACCTAATGGCTTGACGATAGTTTCAACGTTTCTCTGTCCTTTGAGAGAAACAACACCGTAAGCATCTTTACCGAAGATCAATGTAGAATAAACATCTACACCTGCAGCACCTGCACCCGTGAACACTTTCCCGTTAGTAGTCTGAATGAATCTCACACCGTTTTTCAATGCACCTGCTTCGTTTACGTCTACAGTACCTTGTGATGCGTATTCTTCAACACCTTTCCAACCTGCTAAGTCCTCATAGTCCTCAATCTTATCTGTGTGAGTGATCGCCCAAAAAGACGGTCTGATTGGATAAGTGTTAGTCTTATTCGAACCTTGAATTAGTTGCGTGTGTGGTTTTGCATTTTGACCTTTAAGTGCAGTAATGATCGCTTTCACGTCTGCTACTGATGGTGTTGCCGCTACGTTTACTCTTGCTGCAACTGCTGCTGCGTAGTATACGTTTGTACCTGTGTTCAGAATATCTCTGATGTATTGATCCACAGAATCACCTGCTTGATCTCCCAATACTTCTGTTGCTTCAGTAATCACCGCATCTTCAACCGTCATATTTACAAGATCGGTCAATGTAACGAAGTCACCTAATTGTGCCAACGTAGCTGTGATGTCTGTTACACCCAACTGTTTACCTGCAGGTGTCACACCCTCTGTGAGAGGTGTTACGTTTGCAGCAAGTGCGTTGTAACGTCTGAATTTAATTGTTAATGAGTTGTTCTTCGGGATATTTCTTCTTTGCCCGAACATATCGTGTACCAATGACGGAACTGCTCTTTCAAGCAAGTTTCTGTCGTAGAATGCCTGTACCCCTGCAGGTACTTGTGTTGTGGTTGTTTCTGCCATAACTTACCCCTTGTCCTTGTGGTTTGTTTTTATCTGTTCGCTAGAACTCTTTGTCGGGTTTTTTCGAACTCATCATCATCGTTGAATGCGTCCTTTATAACCGCCTTTGGATCGACCTGTGTAGGTTTTTTCACCCCTACTGCTGCCATATTAGGCTTCTTCTTTGTTGTGACCTTTGTTTCTACTGCAGATGGTGTTTCTGCTGCAGGTGTTGGATCACCTTGCTCTATAACTTCTCCCCCGTTTGACAACCTGTGCTTTTCTTCGGCATATACATTCACGAAGAAGTCAGGATTGTTCAATACCGCTTCCCTGTCAAAATCACTCATAGTTGCAAGTCTTGCGTTTACACGTGGCATTACTTGATCAAAGCTGCCCGATTCAACCTCACCTACAGTCATATAAAGTGCGTTTACGTCTGTTGCTATTCTCTTGATAACCGATTGTGGTAACTGAATCTCTGCTTGTTCCATTCTAGCATCGAGGGCAGGATTAGACCTAATCTGTTCTATCAAAGGTGCTACTTCTTCAGATGGTACAATAACGTTTTCGGTTTTTTGTAGGGTATGATTGAAATTTTCATCTTTTTCTATACCGATCAAGTCTGTAGGATCAAGACCTTTACCCTGTAGAAGTTCTACATAGGCAGACGTATCACCTGCATTTGCACGTGCAAGAAGATCGATCATAGCATCATCTATCCCTGCAGCTTCAATGTTCTTTCTAAACTTAGCGATCTGCTGCATATTTGCTGTGTAGTCAAAGCCTTTCTGTGCAAGTGCGATCTTTTCTTCTTCACTTACTTCGATCTCTTGACCTTTCCATTTCAGCTTTGATGTTACAGGTTTTACCTCTGTATTCTCATCAGGTTTAGGATCGGCATCAGGATCAGGATCACCCTCTGCAGCAGCTTCATCAGGATTCCCTGCTTCTTCACTTCCTGCTTCGGCTTCAGCACCTGCTTCATCAACTGTAGGTTCTGCGGGTTGCCCTGCTTCACCTCTTTGATCAGCTTCTTCGTCCTGTTTCTTCTCACTTTTCGGTTCACCATTTTCTTCTTCCTCAAAAAATACTTTGTTGTATTCAGCATCAAGTGCAGCAGCTTCTTCTTCAGGTGTTAGCACCACTTCTTCTTCAGGTGTTGGGTTGTTTTCTGTACTCATTATTCTTCCTCACTTTCAGGTTGGTATGTTGTGTTTTGTAGTTGGAACTTTAGTTGTTCAAGTTGTTCGATCTTTTCCGTTGAAGATTCAACATCTGCAATGCAGCTATTGACGAACTTCTCCGCGATAAGTCTTGCCTGTAGCTCTGTTTCGAATCTTGCTACGTTCTCTGTACGTGCTGATCCTTTTTCAAGAAGATCGGCTTCACGGTTTGCCTGAATGTTTTCCCACAGGTACTTCTTACCGTCTTTGATAAAAGCCCCGTCAATGACTTTCTTGAAGTCCTTATTCTTAGATAGACGTTCCATTGCCTTACCCACAGAGAGTACAGCCCGTTCTGTGATCAACTGTTCTTCGATTGATTCAAGCTGCTCTTTTTTCTCTATTTCGAATAGTTCCTCATCAGATAACTCTACTTCGTTTTCGTTTTCGATTGGTGCGTTTTCTTCTGTCATATGTTTTTTCCTTTTTATTGAATTGGGTTGCCGTTTGGATCAAGCGATCCATCAGGCGGTTGTTGTGGATTCTGTGCTGCAGCAAGTCTTTGCTCTTTCATACCGTCTGCAATGTCACGAAGATCACTTGACAGGTCTTTGAACTGCCATAGTTCTTCCAACGATGCAAGTAGATCAGCTAAGTGATCCGCAGGTACGATACCACTCTGTACAAGCTGTGGTGACATCTGCATAAGCTGCACTATGTTCATTGCCTTTTCCTGATTGCTTCCTGCAATGGCTACGTTTATACTTAAGTCATAGTTACCCCCAATATCATCAGGTAGAATGTTTTCGAATCTGTTCCCTGCAATACGAACCGCCACTTCATCAGAGAGGAATTCCTGATTATACGCGATCCACTTTCTGAACAACTTTTTGATGTATTCTTCAGCGAACCGTGAAGTAGTTTCCCATATCCTCATCTGTGACTGATTCATAATCGCAGAGATACCCGTAGCAGTCTTGTTTAATGAACGTGCATCAAGACCTTGATTATACCGTGTTATACCTGATTCATTCTCACCCTCTGCAGTAAAAAGTTCAAGCATTTTAAGCATAGAGGTTGGAATATCATTTTTCGTTTCTCTTTGGTATGCACCTAACCCCTGTACATCATTCCATTCTATCACGTCACCGATCTTAGAAATACGCAGCTTTCTTTTGTTCAAGGGATCAAGTGAATTCTTAAGCGTATGCTTGATCCCGTTTGTACTGTGTGCCATTGTGTCGATGAATGTACGCATAATCGCTGTCTTGACCTGCTGTACATCTTCAACGAATGCAGCCATAGCATCACCCCAAAAGCTGAACGGTGCAGGTGAGTACGGAACTGCTACATATGGCGGCTTCTTATCAGGGAACGGGTTTGCTTCAAGTCTGATCACGATATTACCTGCATATGTGACTACAACGTTTTCAGCGATCCCGTCCTGATCCACATCGATCTTCCCGTAGTATTCAATGATCTCAATCTTCTTCATAGATGGATCGGAACTCTGCTCATCTTGATTCGATCCGTGTTCTCTGCGTTCCTGCTCTCTCTGCAGCCCCAAAGTAGAATCAGGCTTTGATAGTTCCTCTTTTACCTCATCGATGTTCTTATAGATACCATTCGGGTTCTCATCGGTCTTTTCCTGCTCTCTAAGATCAGATAGAGTGATCTCTATTCTCTCACCTGTAAACTCTGCAGAATCTATCGTAGTTGCATCAGGATCGATGTAGAAGTTCTCATTTCTGATGATCGCTGCAGTAGGTCTTGACTTAACCGTTTTCATCACTTCGATTGTACCTGTGACTACTACAACCTCAACTAAGATAGGATTCCCCAAAGGATCAAGCGGGTTAGGCTGTGGCACTTGTACCCTCTCTGCTTCAGGTGTACCGATGAACTTTGCACCATCATTTAGAAGTGTTTGATATTGCTCATACGTTCCTTTGAACGGAATTTGTTCAGGTTCTTCTTCAAAATCCCAACCTGTACGGGCAACTACTGTACCCTCTGATCCCATCACGAAAAGAGATTGCCAAAGGAAGTCGTACTTATCGAACTCATTGTTGAATTGGAAGTTCAATAGTGTAGCCTGTGACTTAGCTCTCTGTACATCGTCTGCAGTACGCGGGATAGCTTCTACAATATCATCTGTAGTCATAAAAGGCTTCATCGCGTTAGGTATGAACCAATGCAGGTTTTTCTTCGCATCTTTACTTACGAACTTTGATCTTCCCGATACAGTCTGATCTGTTTCCGCATTGTACAGCTGCTTCCATTTTCTCTGTTTGGTTTCAATGTCTGTCTTAGCTGTCTTTGATCGTTCAATGTTTGCCTGTACGATCTGAAGCACCTCTGCATCATCAAGCTTCATCTTTGGTTGCTCTTTGACCTCTGTTTGTTCTTCGTTCATTGTTTCTTCTTCTTCAATCATCTTCATTCCCTCTATACGATGTTGTTCGGTTCATAGTAATCATCACCATAGTAGCTGCCGCCCTCACTTGCTTCCACGTACTCCCTGTTGCTGTGTACTGTAGTGAAGAAAGTCAATGCAAGACTGTCGCTTTTGTCAGGTGATCTCCCTAAGTTCTCTTTGATCAACTCTTTTGATTCGATCTTGATCCTGCCCGATTCCGTGAAGCTGTAATTGATCGCAAGTAGTTCTTCGGTCAATTCTTCATCTGATGGAAGTCCGATGATCCCGATTGCTTCCTTAAGTCTGAAGTAGCACTCTGCCCTTTTGTTCAGATATGTCTTTTTATCATCTGCATCTGATGAGAAGTTTCCATCTATCACATAGTAACCCTGTTTCCTCATCTGATCAAAGACACCGCCCCCAACTCCGATAGTGTCAATTATAGCAGCATCTGCACCAACTTTGTTGAATTTGAATGCAGACCAACTTGCAACCTGTACTGTATCATTCTTTTGACGTGTTTCGAATTCCTCAACCTGCAGCCCCTCACGTACACAATGAACAGATGAATCGTTCCCGAACCTTGCAACGTCAATACCTAAGATCACAGCCCCTGCAGTATCGGCTAACCTGTTCTGTGCATTTTCCAACTCATCAAGACTGAATAACCCTGATGTGTTCGCTTTAGGGAAGTCACCTTTCACCCTTACACGGTACACGTCTGAATCAACCCCGTATTTGTCTGCCATCTTCTTGATCCACGCAGGTTTTACGTTTGATGATGTTTCCGAACTGAAGTGCAGGGTTTTGAACATACTTCTGTTCTTATGGTGTGAATCGTAGAATGTTCCGATTGTTCTTGTAGGGTTTGAGAACATAACACGAACATAGTTCCCTGTCAATGCACCCTCAATAACGTCAAAGACTGCCTGATCGATCCCTGATGCTTCATCGATCACATAATAGACGAATGATGCGTGAACACCTGCCAAAGATTCTGTATTATCCTTAGAAGCCGTTCTTGCGAAACAGGAATTCCCGTTGTGGAACTTAACGTCCATTGTTTGCACCTCTACAAGCCCTTGAAAGTCCGAACTCATCTTTTTAACCCATTTGCCTACTTCAGGGATCAAAAGGTTTTTAAGCTGTGCTGCAACGGGTGCAGTAGTTGGTATCTTTGCATCTTCCTTAGTAAGTCCAACCCAAAGTATCGACCACGCAAGAGAAGCGGTTTTTCCTGTACCGTGTCCTGATCTACCTGATATGTCCTCTTTCCCTGTACCATCACAGGCAGCTTGAAAGGCATCGATGAATTCCTGTTGATCTTCGTTTGGTGTTGCACCCAATTCA
This sequence comes from Sulfurovum sp., assembly GCA_041546475.1. Taxonomy (GTDB): domain Bacteria; phylum Campylobacterota; class Campylobacteria; order Campylobacterales; family Sulfurovaceae; genus Sulfurovum. Next base: position 851 of record JBFEWI010000066.1, on the reverse strand, counting down.
TTTCTAACGAAGTAGTCAAAAGACTGTGAACACTTATCGATGTGATCAAGTACGATCTGATCCATTACTCACCTTTACCCAAAAGACGGTTTGCCAATGTGTCTACATCAAGTGATCTTTGTTTGTTGTCTTTCTCATAAAGTCCTAAGTGCTTCGCGATCTTTTCAATGGCATCAAGTTTACTGTATTGCTTCAGCTTTACGATCTCTGCTACGTTTTGGCTCTTACCGTCTGAATCGTCTGCTTTTAATCTGTGTACGTTGATCTCTGCAATACTTCTTGCAACGTTTTCAGGAAGTTCGCTGATCTCTTTCAATGAATGACCATCGAATAGTTCTTGTATGTTACTGAATGCCATATGTTCAAGCTCTTTCAGTACACGTTCTGCAGTAATCCCTGTTGCTTCCTGAACCTGTTCACGTAACTCTGTCAATCTTGCCTGAATCTTGTCGCTTTTGAGTAGTGTTGATGCTTTAGGTGATACTGTTGTATCTTTCCACTTTGCAGCCTTTGGGAATGCAGTTCTGTAGGCATCGATCTGTGAATGCCCTTGAAAGATTAACAATACGAATGATTCTTCCTGTAGATTTAGTTCGTCAGGTTGTTTTGCCATAATGCAAAGTCCTTTTATGTTGTAGTTCGGTAACTGTAGCATATCCCTATAGTTTTTTTATAGGGTATGATTATGCCTGTGCTATTACTGCGTGTGCAGGAATGTTCTTTACCTGTAGTATGGGTGAGAATCCTAATGCCTTGAATCTGTTTGGCTTTTGTTCAGGTAGTGGCTCTAATGGCATTGGCGGCTTAGTGTTGAATGAAGTGAATCCTATTCCGTAGATCAATGCACTTCT
>JBFEWI010000051.1:0-9642 GCA_041546475.1 Sulfurovum sp. | reverse complement strand
GTAGGCTTCCAGCTTTTCCTTGGCGGTAGAAGGTGCATAGGTTTTTGCAGCAGTATCTTTGGCTTGGGCGAAAGATCCGAACATGTATGCGACAGTCAAAGTGCTTACAAGTCCCGCAACAATAACTTTTTTGCTTTTCTTAATCATTAAGGTGGTGTCTCCCTATGAGAATTGGTTTATAATTTTATTTAAAATCATCTAAGAGGTTGCTTTGAATCCTCTGTATTACTATACTTAAGGAAGGTTAACCGTTTTTTATTCAAGAAGATAAACTCTTCTTGACCATACGTTTCAACTGCTTCATTGTCACAGTCGAATTGTCTCCGCCGTAAGAGAGAGCTTCATAACAGCTATCCACCTCTTTGATGGCACTATTGTCAGGATGATCATTCATGTATCGTAGGAAGTACTGGTGCATGGTTTCATCTTTTTCTCTGATATACCCTTCTTTTTTGAGCTTTTTTACAAGCGGTTCAATGATACAAAGTATTTTATGGGTACAGCGGGGACGGCGGAAATAGAGTGTGATGCTAAAAGTGATCAATACAAGGAGCAGTAACGAGAGTACAAAAAGTAAGACAAATCTCGGATTATCTTTGGCGTATTGGATCAGTTGAAGTTGACGGATATGACTGTAGTAGAGTATCCATGTCTCTACCTGATATTTTATATACATAAGATAGAGATTCGCCCTTTCGATCAATGTCTTATCTTTGTTAACGGCATCGGCACCCAATAATTGCGCTGACTTTTCATCTATCGTTGATGCAGTACTGGTTGTTTCAACTCTCACCCAATGTTCATTGATATAGAGTTCAGCCCATGCATGTGCATCACGCTCTTTTACGGGCAGATAATTCTTGAGACTGTTGGCTTTGTCTGCCCTATACCCTGTAACGATCCGTGAAGGTATCTCTGCCATACGTGCCATGGTTACAAATGATGATGCAAAATGTACACAGTACCCCAAACGCTGGTCAAATAAAAAACTGTCTGCAGTGTTGTTGATATCAAGGGCCTTGGGTTTTAAACTGTAGGTCAAAGACTGCTTTTGAAAAAACTTTACAAGGGCAGAAGCTCTCTTATCTAGTTCTTGATACACACTTTTTATCTTTTGTGCTTCCCGGTATGTTCTGGGGTTGCGTGTTGGATCAAAATCTGTTGAGGCATCAAGCGTAACTGGATCTAAATTGTCATGAAATGTAGGACTTAATACAGAACGTGCAGCATAATGTATAGGTTCTTTTATAGGCTTTTCAACGGTACTTATGAGATCTCTATCCATCTCCGAGTCGTTTACTGCACGTACAGGCATATCTAACAGGTAGATCCAGCGTTTTTGGGTAGGGTACAAGGTCACTTTATACTCTACTGTCTCTCCTCTTATAGGGTCATAGGTTCTGTCCTTTCTCTTGATATAGGAGGGAAGCGCTTCCCAATGGTCTTTTTTATCGACATAAAGTATACTTCCCCTGAAATAGAGTTTGTCAGACGATGGGACCTCTTTATCAAAGCCCACTTCCATGACGATCCTGTCTGAGGGGACCAACAGGGCTTTTGAGTCCAGGAACATGGTACCGTCATGTCCCATACGCTGTATATTTTCACCTTTGAATCCGTAGTTTGCATGATCGAATGAGATACGGGGAAAGAAGATAAAAAGCACTACCACCCAGGGCAGAGAGTACATGAACATCACCATACTTGAGCGGAAGCTCTCTATCATATCCCCATCCATTCGGTGTGCCAGTAGAAGCCATAATAGAAGGAAAATTTCAAATATGACATACGAGAGCATGATAATACTATGAAAGAAAAACAGGGACAAAGCCAGGAATAACATAGGGGAGAGCAGCAGATAAAAGTTGATCTCTCTTGTCAGTCTTTGCATGGAAACAACGATGATCAGGACATAAACGAGCAACTCCAGAAAAAGTTTTAAACGTGAGAGACCTCTGAATGAGAAGAGACCGTACATCGACAGATAGAGTGCCAAAATGCCCATCAAAAAGACAAAAAGTATAAGATATTTATCTGCAGGTGTTTTCTTTAGGAATATCAAGACCAACACCATGAAAGAGAAGAGCAGCATCGGTACCTTCAGTATAAGCATCAAAGGCAAAAGCACGATGATGTAGGCAGTGTCTAAAAGTGCCAAAGGAGAGAGTTTAGTATTTTGCAAGTGTTTCAAGGATAACATCTGTACTCTCCTTTGCTGAATTTAAGACTCTCTTTGGCATCTGTATCATGAAAAGCAGATGCTGTTTTTCACACTCAAGTACCCATAAACAGAGCTGTGATAAACGTGATTCATCATTTGTACCTGCTGTATAAAAATTGAAAACCAGTTTAGGTGTCTGTGTCTCTTTACTGAAGACTTTCACGGACATCTCTCCTTTTGCCACCGATGCCCAGTGGATATGGGAAAGTTTTTGTGACCCATCATAGGCACGTAAACCATCAAACTCTTTCTCTTCCCCATAAGCGTTTTCTTCCTGTTGTAAAAAGGTATGCAGGGGGATACCTTTAGGCTCAGGGTAGACCAATCCCTGATAGGTGTCATCTATTTTCATGACCAAACGTACGGTGGAAAGCGGATACTTACTTTCCAGATAGCAGCTTTTATGGGTAAAACTACCGCGTTTATCGGGGAGTACAGGCAGCTGCACGATCGTTGATGTGTCGCCTTTAAGCGGTCCCAGTGGTATAGAAGTATCTTCATGACGGAGGATGACAGACCATGACGTGGTCGCTGAATCATTCTCTATCTGCATAGAAATATGACCCTCCTGATGTGCAAAGAGACGTCCGGAACGTACATAAGAGGCTTGAAGATGTCCAAGATTCAAGATCCCTATAGGCCCAGCAGAGAATGCAAGAGAAAATACAAAAAAAAGTGTAATGTATACGAGGTTGAAATCATGCATATAGGCTTCCAAAAAAAGCCCGAAAAGCAAAACCACTACCACTACACTGTAGCGTGTAGCATGCTGGTCTATGCGTTTATATATCTGAGCGAATGTGCGTAAAGATTTCATTATGTATACGTTTGGCTGTGGTGGGACCTTCTTTGAACTGCAGGCGGTGTGAGCAGACAACAGAAGTGACTGCCTGCAGGTCATCAGCAGTGGCATAGGTACGCCCTTGAAGCATTGCCCAGGACTTGGTCATGGCGGTCAAAGACAAGGCTCCGCGTGTAGAGAGTCCATACTCAAATACACCGCTCTCTCTTGTATATGCGATGATCTCCTGAAGAAAATCCAGCAGGGTCTCACTCAGCGTCACATCTGAAGCCTGTTTCATGTAGTTTTCTATCTGTTGGGGTGTCAGCAGAGTATCAGATACGGCAGAACTGTGTCCTCTTTCGCCTTTTAAGATCTCTCTTTCTGATAGGCTATCAGGATAGCCGATGCCAAATGAACACATAAAACGGTCCAGTTGGGAAGTAGGTAAAGGAAAAGTACCTACCTCTTCATGTGGATTTTGTGTCCCTATGACAAAGAACGGCCTGGGCAGTGCATGCAGTGTGCCATCTATACTGATGGATCCTTCTTCCATAGCCTGAAGCAGGGCAGACTGTGTCTTAGGCATCGAGCGGTTGATCTCATCGGCCAAAAGAAAAGAGGTAAAAATAGGCCCCTTTTTAAAGATAAAAGCACCTTCTTTCTGGTTGTAATAGTTGACCCCGAGTATATCTGAAGGCAGCATATCAGAGGTGAACTGTATACGGCCAAAGTCAAGCCCCAGGACCTGGGAGAGATGTTTTGCCAAGGTGGTTTTCCCCACACCCGGGATATCTTCCAAAAGGAGATGCCCGCCTGCGAAAAAAGTCGCTAATGACAAAGCGATCGTCTCTCTTTTACCAACCAAGTGGGTCTCTATAGCATCAATGAGAACAGTAAATTCAGAAGCAATTGTGTAATTCATAAGGATATCATAACGTAATTTACTTTGAAAAAATTTCTGAAGTATCAGAATGCTTATAGGTCTATCTCATTTCAGCAGTATGTTTGCACATTGACTACACGAGAAACAAGTATATTATTAAGAAGAATACTATAGATAACATTACATAAATCATTTTATTAAATAAACTTGACAAGAAGTGACTAAAGGTTGTATAATAATTCAAATTTAAATCATTTTAAGGAGTTATCCTATGAGTATACTGGAAAAACTGACCAATCAAATGCAAGGTACAATTGAATCGGGAGTATCTTTAGCATTACATAATAAAAACCAAGAAGTGGAACCTATACATTTGCTGTGGGCGCTACTTACAAATTCGGGATCTATCTTACACCAGGCGCTTAATAAAATGAATGTCGATAAGGCAGCCATTGAGTTAGAGACAAAAAGTATTGCCAATAAATTGCCAACAGTTTCATCAGTGACCAAAGAGAACATTAAATTATCACAAAACCTGGTACGTACTTTACAAAATGCAGAAGGTGTAATGACTGCCAACGGTGACCAGTATCTTGCTGTAGATGCATGGCTTATGGCCAATGTAGGAGAGAGTTTTATCCGTGAAACGATGTCAAAATATCTTGATATCTCCGAATTTGAAAAGACTTTGGAGAGCATTCGTGGCGGAAAACAGATCGATTCACAAAGTGGGGATGAAACACTTGAAGCACTTGCACAGTATGGTATAGATCTGAACCAGAAGGCACTGGATGGTGAGCTTGATCCGGTCATCGGTAGAGACGAAGAGGTACAGCGTATGATGCAGATCCTCATTCGTAAAACCAAAAACAACCCTATACTCATAGGTGAACCGGGAACAGGTAAAACGGCTATCGTAGAGGGACTTGCTCAACGTATTGTCAATAAAGAGGTACCGCTGAGTCTCCAGAATATGCGTGTCATCTCACTGGATATGAGCAGACTGATTGCCGGAGCAAAATATAGAGGTGAGTTTGAAGACAGGCTCAAAGCCATTGTAGATGAAGTCAAAGAAGCAGCCAATGTCATCCTGTTCATAGATGAGATCCATACGATCGTTGGTGCAGGTGCATCTGAAGGAAGTATGGATGCCGCAAACATCCTCAAACCAGCACTGGCACGTGGTGAGCTGCATACGATAGGTGCAACCACACTCAAAGAGTACAGAAAGTATTTTGAAAAAGATGCGGCACTGCAAAGACGTTTCCAACCGGTAAAAGTGGATGAACCTAGTATCAATGAAGCGTTGCAGATCCTTAGAGGTATCAAAGACAAACTTGAAGCACACCATAATGTCAATATCACGGACTCTGCGTTGGTCGCCTCGGCAAAACTGAGTGACCGCTACATTACAGATAGATTTTTACCGGATAAAGCCATAGACCTTATAGATGAAGCCGCAGCGGAACTTAAGATGCAGATCGAGTCTGAACCTACAGATCTTGCGAAGTCTAAACGTGATATTTCAACACTACAGGTTGAAAAAGAAGCATTGAAGATGGAAGAGAGTGATAAGAACACTACGCGTCTCGAAGAGATAGAAAAAGAGTTAGCAGATCTGGAAGAGAGACGAGTATCGCTTCAGAACCAGTTTGACAATGAAAAAAATGTCTTCAATGAAATTGCTGAAATAAAATCAAATATCGATTCACTCAAAACGCAGGCGGAACATGTCAAAAGAGAAGGTGATTTCAACAAGGCTGCAGAGATCGAATATGGCCAGATCCCTGCGCAAAAAGAGAAGTTAAAAGGTCTAGAAGAGAAGTGGAACCAGATGATGTCTGAAGGTACGCTGCTCAAGAACTCTGTGGATGAAGAGATGATCGCCAGTATTGTCAGCCGTTGGACAGGGATCTCTGTCAGCAAGATGCTGCAGGGCGAAAAAGAGAAGATACTTGCGATAGAAAGCATCCTCAAAGAAGAGGTTGTTGGTCAGGAAGAAGCACTCAAGGCTGTTGCACGTGCCATTAAACGTAATAAAGCAGGACTGAGTGATATCAACCGCCCGATAGGTAGCTTTATGTTCCTTGGGCCAACGGGTGTAGGTAAAACACAGGTTGCTAAAACACTTGCAAAATTCCTCTTTGACTCAGAGAAGTCACTGATCCGTATCGATATGAGTGAATATATGGAGAAACATGCTGCGAGCAGACTTGTAGGTGCACCTCCTGGATATGTCGGTTATGAAGAGGGTGGACAGCTGACCGAAGCAGTAAGAAGAAAACCTTACTCAGTTGTCCTCTTTGATGAGATAGAAAAGGCACACCCTGATGTCTTTAACACACTCTTGCAGGTATTGGATGATGGACGTTTGACAGACAATAAAGGTGTCACGATCGACTTTAAGAACACGATCATTATTATGACATCGAACATTGCCTCTGACAAGATCATGACGATCACAGACAAAGAAGAGAGAAGGGCAGCGGTAAATGATGAATTGAAACGAAACTTTAAACCGGAGTTCCTCAACCGTCTGGATGACCAGGTGATCTTTAATCCATTGGATCTTGATGCGATCACGAGCATTGTGGATATCTTATTTAAAAGTATCCAAAGTAAACTGGCAGAGCGTGATATCAGTATCACACTGACAGATAATGCCAAAGCATACATTGCTGAAGCCGGTTTCGACCCAGTCTATGGTGCGCGTCCGTTAAAAAGAGCGCTCTATGAAGTGGTGGAGGACAGACTTGCTGAACTTATACTTGAAGATAAAGTGGTGGAAGGCTCATCTGTAAGTTTTGATGTTGCAGATGGCGAGATAGTCGTTCATATCTCTTGATCAACGCTGAAAAGATCTTTTTGGGTTATACCTTTTCTCAGGTGTAGCCTCCGAAGGATCTATAGCCGCCAATGATCGATCCAAAGGCTGGCTTTATCATCTGCTTCTTTTCCCTTTTACCTCTTTCTTTGATGCCTTCTAAAAGCCCTGATATTATCCAAATGTTCGTCGTAGGTGACTGTAAAGTCATGCGTCCCATTTTCGTTTAGCATAAAGAAAATATAATTGCTTTTTGTTGGTTTTACGGAAGCTTTCAGGGCATCTAAAGTGACTGTACTCAGAGGATGCGGCGGTAGACCATAATGCTTGTATGTATTATAGGCACTCTCATCACTTTTGATGCGTTCCGGGGTAATAAAAGTGTGTGCATAGGGCCCATAATTAAGCGTACCATCCATCTGCAATCTCATACCTCTTTTAAGACGGTTATGGATCACTGAAGAGATCAGTGGCATCTCTTCTATGGAATTACTCTCTTTTTGTATGATGGATGCGATAATATGAACCATTTTAAGTTCTATCATTTTTGGTGTTTCAGTAAAATATTCTTGAACAAACTGGTTTAATTTTTCTCTGGATCTATAGAAAATGTATCGCATTGTTGTATTTTCATCTGCTTTACGGGCAAGGGTATAACGCTGGGCCAGTATATCTGACTCTTTAAAACGGGCAAGCGTGTTGTATGTATTTAAAAGTTTTTCCTGATCGAGTTTCATATCATTGGCAAGACGCGCAGTAAGTTCTTCTTTTGTTTCACCGGCATAGACGACCACATCCATCAGTTCATCTGTTTTTTGTTGATAGAGATGTTGAAAAAATAAAAAGCGACCCTGTTCAGATGGATCAACACTGTACCATCCCACATCAGGTGTCTTTCTGAGCCTCAACATAAGTTTGTCCATCCAGGTGACCTCATAGCCGTTTGTTTTGAGTGTCTTGACCACGTCGTCTATATTTGACGAGCGTATATAGAACGTTTTGGTACCATCATTGATCGGAATAGAATTGTAGGTAAGGGGTATCAATAATAGCAGTATGTAGAGTTTAAAGTAAAGAACAAAATTTCTGTATAGATCTGAAAGTATCTTTTTCATAACTGCCTATGACTTTTTAGTTGATTTTATTTGACCATTATATCAAAGTTGTATAATTTGGTATGGATATATGTCAAATTGTCATACATATGAAGTGTTAGAGAGATGAAAAAGGAGAGATATCCATGATTCCGTTTAATCATTTGGGATGGATATTCAAATACATCGGACCAGCCATATATCCCCAAAAAGTACGAGATTCTCTTTGCACTTTTTTAAGACCCCTTTCAAGATCTGCATCGATACTCGATCTCGGTGCAGGAACTGGCATTATGAGTGAGTTTGCGTATGCTTGTAGAAGTGATCTTCAATTTACAGCGGTCGACCCTGCCGAGGGTATGTTGAAATATTCTGCTGAGTATATACAAACACATCAAGGCCATGCAGAAACACTACCTTTTGAAGAAAAGAGTTTTGATGCCATACTGATCGGTGAAGCACTGCATCATTTTGTAGATATTGAGAAGTCTATAGATGAGATCATACGGGTACTTAAGAAAGAGGGAAAACTCTTTATCTATGATTTTGACTCGAGTACCTTTATGGGGAAACTGATCTGCAGAGCAGAAAAAATATTGGGCGAACCGGGAAACTTTTTTTCGCCTGAAGCATTGGAAGAGATACTCAAAAGTCATGGTTTTTCAGTCGATATATGTCGGTACGGCTGGCGTTTTACCATTGATGCACAATTATCACTTCCAATAAAAAACGCTAAAATCTAATGAGATGAACTACTAAATTTTAGGGAGTAGAAAACAAAATAGAAAACCTAATAATGACATTTTACTAATAAATAATTATTCTCCAAAAGCGTATCCTAAATTAGGATATGCTTTTTTTTGCTTTTTTCTTATCAAAATATCTACTTTAAAGCTATTCTTACTTTTTTCTTTTTTAATTACATACAGCAATTAATATTCAAACATATCACTTAAGTGGGATCACTTCATGAAATTTACCACTTGCTGTCAGGTGAGGAGGAGCATCACTTTTTACAATTTTTACATCTGGCAGACCATTTATTGAAAACACCTCATTTACTGACTTAATTATTGTCTCAAAAACCTGGTCTGGATTCACATGATTTAAAAGCTCAGCCCGAACTTCAAAAACAAACTCTGAAGTTTGAACCAATTGTACTCGCTGAGCACTTTCATGTTCTAAATCAAAAGCCAAAGGTGACAGCGTGACATTTCCCACTCGTACTACTGTTGCTTGTCTTCCCTCAATTTGAAAACTTCTAAATGGCGAACCACATGGACAAGGATCACGATAAAATCGCAAGCGATCCCCAATATCATAACGAATAAAAGGCTGAACATCATTGGAAAGTACTGTTAATAGTGCCGTTGTCGATAATTCCCCATCAGGAACGGGTTGATTATTTTCATCTACCGCTTCTAATATGACCCAATCTTCAGGTACATGTTGACGGCCACAATCGCACTCAAAGGCCATAAAAAGACACTCTGTACAAGCATAACTATTCATAATACCAAACTCAAGTGAAGGGAATGCCTTTTCAACGCGTTTACGAAGCTCAGGTGTGAATGTTTCACCGGCAACTTTGATACGTTTAGGTTCTATTTCTAAACGGCCAACTTCTTGTTCTTTAGTCAAAATTGCCAGCATGCTTGGATAAGTAAGTATTTCTGCTATTTGTCCTGTCTCATTGAGCTGTTTAACCGTTTCTCCAATCGCTTGTTCTGCTGGAATAAATGTAAATTTTCTTGGAATTGGCGGAGTCAAGTTTTGCCTAAGTTTATCAAAACCGGCACCGGCAAAATGCCCATTCCCACCCGAAATAACAATATT
>JBFEWI010000079.1:0-7708 GCA_041546475.1 Sulfurovum sp. | reverse complement strand
TGCGGCAGCTGCTGAGTATCATACTGGTTTGGGTTATGGGAATACACTCTTTGACAGTGCAGATAATAAATGTATGAATTGTCACAATGAATTGTATGATACATGGAAAGGCTCAATGCACGGAAAATCATGGACAGATCCTATTTTCCAAAGTAAGTTTCAGGACTTCTTACGTACACATATTGCTAAAATTGGTACTAATCCAACAGGTACGAAAGAGTATACGGAGCAAGTATTTAAGGGTGCTGCACAGACATGTATCAAATGTCATGCTCCTGGAGCATACTACGCCGGTGATGTAGAAGTAACACTTACGGCAATACAAGATGCAACAGATATCAACACTACAGCGTTAGCTGCATTGAAATCTCTGCATGAAGTAAATGACCCACAAGGTCAAACTGCAGTAATAGCTGCAAATAAACCTCATAATACTGTTTATAAAGCAACTTTCCAAATAGGACATGAAGCTAACCGTGAAGGGATCAACTGTGCATTCTGTCATAGTATGGAGACTCCACGCTTAATGAGAGAGGGAGACACATATACACTGGCAAATGATATGCGAGTCGGTCCTGTTGGAACTATCAAAGCTAATGCTACAGATACACTTATCTATGATACGAATGCAACTAATCCAGATATGAACAAGTTCTTTAGACTCTGGGGACCTGAGAAACCCAAAGACTACGCTGCTCTAGGGAGCGCTACAGATACAACCAACAGAGCGAAAGACGGACGTTACTCTATGGCCAGAAAAGATCTTAATGGTACGGATGGAAAAGTACACTTTACAGGTGGGCCGTTCTATGGACCGTTTGGTGTGACAGGTATCTCAAATGAAAATGAAACAGATGAGTCAAACAGATCAGCCTATATCAATCCAAACTTTGCAGATGCACATTTGAATCCGGCATTTGATGGTGACGGTTCAGAATTTAATCACTTTGCAGATCATGGAAAAGCATTATGTCTCTCTTGTCACCAAAGAAGTGCAGGTGCAGCAGATCCGGCAACTGGAGACTTTATGGAACTGTGTTCTACATGGAATGCAGTCACAACAGGTGGTGATGACAATATGGTCAGTACAGATAGCTCTCCAAAATGCCAAAAATGTCATATGGAGAAGATCGAAGGTACAGTACTACATCAATGGGCTAGACCAGATCAGTTATGGACGAAAGATGTAAATCCAGGACTGACAGCACACTTTGATCCTGCAGATCCTGACAACCTTGGTGATGCAAGCCCTGTTGTTGGTCAATGGCTAAATTCACATGGATTCCTAGGTGCTTCTAAAACAGGTGGAGATAAAACTGCTGCTGTTGCGAAAATCAAAAGTGGTTTTGATGCAGATGTAACTACAACTACAAGTGCAGATGGAACTACTTTAACTGTAATAACAACATTGTCGAATAAAACAGCTCATATGTTCCCGGGTGCACATCCAATGAGAAGAGTACTTACTCGTCTAATTGTTACAGATGGAGAGGGTAACAAATTAACTCCTACATCTATAATCGGTAATTCAACATGGCAAGCAGAAGCTACAAATACATTAGCAACACTCACGGGGAAAACACTGGATGCTTCTCAAGCAGCAACAGTAACCGTTGTAGAAAATGGAAGTGCTGATCTGACCTTCCCAGGAAAAGTGGCAGATCTTAATAATGAGACCGTATTATCCCAGAAATTTGATGGTTCAGAAGTCACAGTTGTTGGTACAGATACAACAATTGCTAATCAAACTATTTCAGTTGGTACAACTACAGGTACTGTAACAAATGCTGCAATTGTAGATACTGGTCTACCTGAAATGTTCACTCGTATTTATGGACATGAAACAGGAAAAAAATATGATACAGATGGAGACAATACTGCAGACACTTTTGTGGTACGTCCAGGATTTGATTCTAACAAGGTAATAAGTGATAATCGTTTAAGTCCTAATGAAACTGAAACGTATACATTAACATACGATATCACAGATAAAACAGGAGTATCTGCGACATACAAAGTCTACTATATGCAAAAAGGTGCTAATGGTAAGTTTATCGCTGATACAGAAACTGGTTGGTTAAACCAAACTCTAAGTGATAGTAAAAAACTCTTAGTCACAGAAGTAGGTAGCTATACTGATGCACCTTAATTAAACTTCTTTATTCCACCCACCTCTGGGTGGAGTAATACTAATCTTATTTCCTATCTTTTCATAACTACTCAAAGATCTTATCTATAATCAATACACAAAAAAGCTGATCGTATATACACATTTATATTGATTTCATATCTATCATTGAAGTAAAAGTAGTAAGAATGATTATATTATTAAATGAATCTAATGTAAAATTTGAAAGGTATCAAGTAGATAAGTGTAGTTAATAGCATTATACAAACAGCATAATACTATGATTAGTCAACATCAAACTACGGAATAAAAAAAGCCAAAACAGTACCAACAGTTACAAACAAGTATGCACCGATGGACCATAATTCAATAATACCAGGTACCTGCTGTACACTGAGAAAATTATTGATCGACATACCGCCATAAAAGTAAAATAAAAAATAGCTAATAGCAAATCCAAGTATATAAGGGACAAAGACAATACCCAAAAGTAAATAAATTTCGGCATTTTGTTTGAAAAGACCAGACAATTCGCTTTTTAAGGTGACCTCAGGGGCCATACTTATACTATTGTCGCGCTTGTTCAAAAATATTTTCTTTTGCTGAGGAACAGTATCTTGGGCATCTTCCTCTTTCATATCCTCTAAAAGTCTATCTTGATTATCTTTTGATGCTTCAGTAAGCTCACCCCAGTCTAAATTTTCTTCTTCTATCGTCTCTTCTCTTACGTACATGATGATCCTCTACTGTAGGTATGCATCTTTAAAAACTCTCTTAAAGTGTAATGCATTGTTTGATATGATTCGTTTTTGTCTGAATATAAAGGAAAGAAAAATCTATACATAACATAAGTATCGTTATATAGCAACCTGGCAATCTTGACCTGCAAGACCCATAGCTTTCCGTCCCTGCTTCACAACAAGTTTGGCTCAATAAATGATATTTAAAAATAACTTTTCGTCATTCATTATATTGGATATTAAATTAAATAACTCTTATATATGATACGATCAACAAGAGCATCCATAAAACAAATCTTGATATTTAGATCAATTATTTTAGCACTATTGATCACACTGTAATATGGATACAGAGCCAATCAATATCGTTCAATATCTACACTTACTTATATTATTTTTAAAAAAAATAGACATCTATTCTTATTCTTTATAATATATTGTATAATATTAACAAGGAAGGGAGCTGTATGATAGAGATAATTAAAAAACTGTTTGGTAAAAAAAAGGAACAGCCCGATGTTCCAAATCCTCCTGGAAGAACATTCAATAGAGTACTGACAAGAAGATATTTTGGCTTGGAAGATGTAAATGCAGATGAAAATGCCATTGCCAAAGCAAAACAGGAAATGATCGAACAGATCAAAGAACTTGAACTGTTACCAATGTTTAAAAGATATACTTACGCCAGTACAGGGTCTGTTGCTGAAGATGATCATCCTATTTCCGTTCATGTTGCATTCCAAAAAGAAGTATTTGCCAAAAACTGGAACATGGTGCATGTCACAGAAATCTCATTTACCGTATTAGCTGCCGATTTTGAAGAGTTTGAAAAAATGGCAGGCGTGAGTCTCCACGATGACTTTAGAGACCTATCATCCACAACATTCAATGGGAACGAGAGAAGAAAAGAGACTAGAGAAGTATAAGCTTGTAAATCCACACATTTTCTATGACATTTTTCTTTCGGAGTATCCCTGATATTTTTGTTAGGCGATCCTCTAAAAATGACTAAACATCTCTTCACAACTTCACCACACCTTCATTAAAGTTAAGAATAAACTATTATAATCTATAATAATCACTTAAAGGCTTTCATTAACACATATATAATACATAGCTGGATAACATGTTTAGAAAAATATTCGTTTTATTACTTTTATCTGCAGTGACATCCTACGCGACGCTCACACTTACTAATAAAACAGAAAAATATGACCTCTTTACCCTCTACTATTATTATGATGAGAGCAGCAGACTTGATATTCATGACATTGAAAAGATAGATTTTACGAAGGTGATACCCAATCAATTTTCTGAGGGTTACCATACGGGAACAGCATGGATAAAACTCAATGTGACCAATCATAGTGACAGTGAAGATTATGTACTTTATTTTACAGAACCTTTTTGGTCAACGTTAGATTTGTATACAAAAATCAATGACAGATGGACTATAGAAAAAAATGGTCTCAAGGTAAACCTTCAGGAAAGAACTGTTCAAGACTACAATCCAGCCTACAAATTACATATTCCACCGGGAAAACGTGCGACATATTATATAAAAGGTCAGACAGCTTCAGGACACATCGGAGAATTCAAGATCTTCACGGAAGAAGAGTTTTTTAGACCCAACCGTATTGATATCACTGACATCTACATCATCTACGCTTCAATCTTATTCATGATAGTCCTGTTCAGTCTCTATAACCTGATCATCATTAAAAACCGTATCTTCGCTTATTACATCGCATATATACTCTCCTTTATTGTTTTTTTAGCTATGAAAAGCGGGTTTTACCTAGAGTTCGGTTTTCCTGGATGGAGTCAAGGACTGCATGTTGTGGGTACGATCGTGGTCTTCTTTCTGGTACTCTTCTCAGGGCGATTTTTGGAATTAAGAACACGTATGCTAATGATCGATAGACTCTTTAAAGTATCAGCAGCCATTTTTTTACTTTTTGCACTGCTTATATCACAGGATACCCCTTATGCCTGTTTGGCATTTAATATCTATTCATTATTATTCTTTACCCTACTCCTTATAGTTGCCATCAAAGCACTCTATCAGGGCCTTATAGGTGCCAGATACTATCTTATTGCGCTTATTTTCTATATGCCTACTATGGGTATGATGACTTTAACCTTTAATGGTCTTCTGGAGAATACAGACATACACAGATATGCTTTCCTTGCAGGTTCCTTCATTGAGATCATCTTCTTTACACTGATATTGACCAGCAAGTATAATGAACTGAATCTGCAGAAAATACACAGACAAAAACAACTTTTAAAAGCAAGAAAGAACAATGAAAAGTTTCTAGAAACCAAGATACAGGAAAAAACAAGTGACCTGATTAACATCAATAAAGAACTATTAAAGAAAACGGAAGAACTTCAGATCGCCAAAGAGCAGTTAACCAGAGATATTCTTGAACGCACAGAAGCTGAAAAAGAAGTGGAAAAACAAAAAAATGTTCTCCATCACCAGGCCAATCACGATTCACTTACGGGACTTCCAAACCGTGCACTCTTTAGCACTCGATTGAAGCAAGGGATCAAAAAAGCGAAAAAGAAAGAGAAAGGATTGGCACTCTTTTTTATCGACTTGGATAAATTTAAAGAGATCAATGATTCATTGGGCCATGACGTAGGTGACAGGGTATTAAAAACTATCACAAAGATACTTAAAAGTTCTATCCGTAAAGAGGATACCCTTTCACGTTTGGCAGGAGATGAATTCACTATTATCATGGAGGATGTGACCTATTCCGAAGATGTATCCAAATTGGGACATGCTATTCTCAATATGTTTGCAGAACCTATACATGTTGACGAGCATATATTATATATTACCTGCAGTATCGGTATCAGTCTCTATCCCCAGGATGCAGACAATGAAAAAGATCTTTTAAAGTATGCAGATACGGCAATGTACAGGGCAAAAGAGAGCGGACGCAACAATTTTCAGTTCTATCGACCTGAAATGACAAAACATGCACTCGAACAGATGCAGCTGAAAACCAGTCTACGTCAAGCGATCGACAATGAAGAGTTCATGATCCACTATCAACCTCAGGTTGATATCTCTACCGATACATTGGTAGGGATCGAAGCTCTGTTACGATGGCAACATCCAACCAAAGGTCTGCTCATACCTAAAAAATTTATTGCTTTGGCAGAAGAGACCGGTATGATACTTGAAATTGATGACTGGGTGATGCATACCACGATGAAACAGCTTTCCAAATGGCATCATGATGGATTAGACCCCGGTATACTCGCATTGAATATTTCGATGACACAGTTAGAGTCTTCGAGTTTTATCTATAGAATTAAAAATACGATGGATACCTATAATTTTAAACCAGAGTGGCTTGAATTGGAAATTACAGAAGGCCATATGATGAAAAATGCCATGGAGATCATTAATAAACTCAAACAGGTCAGCAAACTGGGCATCAATATCTCCATTGATGACTTCGGAACGGGATACTCATCACTGTCGCTCTTAAGACGTCTACCCATCACCAGACTGAAGATCGATAAATCCTTTATTGAAGATATCCCTGAAGATGAAGAGGATCTGACGATTATCAACTCGATCATCGCACTTGCAAAAAGTCTCAATCTCAAGGTTATAGCAGAAGGGGTAGAAACAATAGAACAGATCAACTTTTTAAAAAGTAAAAATTGTAAATATGTCCAGGGACACTACTATTTTTACCCTATGTCAGCAGATGAACTACAGGAAATACTTTTAAAGAAAAATGAATAGCTTCTATGCCGGAAATGATCACTCTGCTTCGTTTTTCAACTTATCGTAAAAATAGTTGGTAGCTTGAACAAAACCGTCAACGCTTCCGCAGTCAAAACGTTTTCCTTTAAACTTGTAGGCTAAAACCATACCTTTTTTAGCATGATTCAGCAAAGCATCGGTAATTTGCAATTCTCCATTCTTACCAGGCTTGGTCTCCTCTATCGTTCTAAAGATATCAGGAGTAAGTATGTATCGTCCAATGATCGCCAGGTTTGAAGGGGCATCTTCAGGGTCCGGTTTCTCTACCATATCAGAGATCATAAACACATCATCTTCGATCTCTTTCCCATCGATCACTCCATATTTGTATGTCTCTTCTTTAGGGACATCCTGGATGGCGACCACACAACATTTATATTTCTCATAGATCTTGACCAACTGTGCCAACACATTTTCCCCCTCCTCATTGACACATAGATCATCTGCCAAGATCACGCCAAAAGGTTCGTTGCCTATCAAAGGTTCACCTTTTAAAATAGCATGGCCAAGTCCTAGCATCTCTTTTTGTCTGGTAAAAGTAAAGGTACATTTATCCATCATCTCCCGTGTGCTCTTCAGTAGATCTTCCTTGGAACTTCCTTTGATCTGATGCTCTAACTCATAAGAGATATCAAAGTGCTCTACCAAAGCCCTTTTACCGCGACCCGTAATGATCGCCATGACATCCATACCCGCATCACTTGCCTCTTCTACCCCATACTGTATCAATGGTTTGGTCAAGATGGGAAGCATCTCTTTTGGTGTTGCTTTGGTTGCCGGCAAAAAGCGTGTACCGTACCCCGCAGCAGGGAATAAACATTTTTTAATCATTTTTCTTTTCTCCTTCTTTTAATGGTTTTAACCACAATATATCATAGGGTTGCATGATAAATATGCCTTCTTCTATCTGTCGATGCGAAATGATATCCATTAACCCATTCTCTTTATAGGGTGAAATATCGACTTCCACTTCCGTTTTTTGGAAATTGTGCAGTGCGATAAGAAAGTCATCACTCTCTTTACCGTAATGTTTTATAGCAAATA
>JBFEWI010000037.1:0-11110 GCA_041546475.1 Sulfurovum sp. | reverse complement strand
ATCGTCAATTTGCGCATTATTGATACAAAAACTCATCTAAAATCTTTTAATAAAAGATATAATATTCAATCTCATAAAGAAGGAAAGAATTAATGCAATTTACATTTGGTGATTATACGATAAGAGCACATGAGCTTGATTCGAAGCTCTCTGTTCAAGTAACCTCTGAGTTGGGTGAAGTAATTTTGAACGATGATGATAAACGTACAAGCGATTTTCCTAATGAAGTCTGTTTCTATATCAAGAATCCTACCCAAAAGCCTGAAGCAAAAGGGATGAAAAAATTTATTTTTGGAGAATATACTTTCGTGTTGGGCATCAACTATGCAGGTGAACTTTTTCTTTTCCACAGTGTAAAACTGACTGTCAAGAAAAAACGCATCGAAGGTAAAAATACGCTCACCTTGGCATTTTTAAATGATGTCAGAGCTTAATAAGTGGCTTACCACCTGGTAAAACCCACTTAACAGGAAATTATTTCCTGCCTCTCCCGCGTTTTTTATCTTTCTTATCCGATTTTGGTTTAGCAGCATCAAATGCTTTAAAGCCGTCACGTTTGGTTGTTTTCCGTTTTTTACTTTTAGGTGCGGCCGCTGTTTTGGACCTCTTTTTACCAAAAGCCCCATCAGTCTTTTTATATTCATTGGGATTTTTACGTGCACCTTTTTGTTTAGGTACCTCTTTAGGTGCATACCCTTCAAGTTTCTCCTGGAAAATGCGCTTGCCCATAAGACGTTCTACCTCTTTCAGTGCTACTGTTTCCTGAGGTGAGATGAGCGTAATGGCCAATCCTTTTGTACCTGCCCTTCCTGTACGCCCTATACGGTGTATGTAGTCTCCCGTGACGTGGGGAATATCATAGTTCATGACCACACCCAGGGCTGGTATATCCAACCCCCGTGCTGCGATATCTGTTGCAACAAGTACACGCACTTTTCCCTCTTTAAACCCTTCGAGGGCTCTGGCTCTCTCCCCGGAACTTTTGCCTCCGTGAATGACCGCTGTTTTGAGCCCTGAAAGGTTTAACTCTTGACTCACTTCATCGGCTACCTCTTTTTTACGTGTAAAAACAAGTACCTGCTTGTAATTGCGTGAACCTATCAGGTAGGAGAGCAGCTCTGTTTTCTTCTCTTTCTCAACAGGGTAGACGATCTGCTCTACCGTATGGGCAGAAGTTCCCATGCTGTCCACTTCTATGAGTTTGGGTTTTTGAAGTATCTGTTCTGCGAGTCTTTTGACAGACCCGGAGAGTGTTGCAGATATCAGCACATTCTGCCGCTTATCAGGGAGGTGCTGAAGTATCTTGCTCACCTCATGCACAAAACCCATATCCAGGATCGTATCTGCTTCATCCAACACGAGATAGGCAACACTCTCAAGGTTGACATTTTTTTGGCCGATATGTTCCAGGAGACGTCCGCTTGTAGCGACAATGATGTCTGTCCCTGCTTTCAGTCTGTTCGCCTGTGAGGTTAAGTTTGCCCCGCCATAAAGCACCATACTTTTCAGAGGAAGATACTTTCCATACGCTTCTATACTTGCATGTACCTGCTTGGCGAGTTCCCTTGTAGGTACCAAAATGACTGCTTTAGGGTAATGTTGTCCTTCAAGAAAGTTTTTACTGAGCTCTTGGAGGATAGGGAGTGAAAATCCTGCGGTCTTTCCTGTACCCGTCTGTGCACCGGCCATAATATCCCGACCCGTGAACATAGCGGGGATGAGTGCTTTTTGGATAGGCGTGGCAGACTCATACCCTTTCTCATTCAGTGCTTTTAAGATCTCTGGAGATAATCCAAGTGTAGCCAATGACACAGTAAGCCTTACTCTTCTTCGTTAGAAATACTCTCTAACCTGCGCTTGAGACGCATCTTCTGTTTTGCCACTTCTCTCATATCAGCATCACTGTCACTCTCATCAACGATCTCAACACCCAGTATCGTCTCGACACAATCTTCAAGTGTCACGATCCCTTCGGTTTGATCATAACCGTCAACGACCAGGAACATATGCTCTTTTTTCTTGATGAAAAGGTCCAGTGCTTTAGAGACAGGCAGGTTCTCACTTATTTTAAATATATCTTTTTTCACTGTATGCAATGAGACACTATCATCTTTCAATGCCTGTTTGAATATCTTTTTTGTCATCACAATACCGGTGATATTCTCAATGCTATCATCATAGACCGGTACCCTTGAAAATTTAAATATCGCCGGTTCATTTTCGATGATATCTTTGATACTTCGGTCACCATTGAGTGCAAAAACAACGGTTCTGGGAGTAAGGATCTCTTTGGTCCTTATCTTGTCAAGCAAAAGGATGTTTTCGATCACATCTGACTCTTTCTCTCCAAGTAACCCCTCATCTTCACTCAACAATGTGCTCTCGATGAGTTCTTCCTTGGTCAAACTCATCGTATCTTCAGATTTGCTGATACGGTTTGTTACAAAGAGCGTCATCAGGATAATAGGATACGTCAGCCAGATAAAAAAGCGTATCACATACGCAGCGACCGGTGCCAATTGTTTCCAGTAGACCGCCCCGATCGTTTTAGGGATGATCTCAGAGAGAAACAAAATGGCAAACGTTAAAATAATAGAAACATAAAAAACAGCGCCTGCACCATAGAGACTTTCTGCCTGTGCACCGACTGCAGCAGCCCCAAGTGTATTGGCAATGGTATTCAAGATCAAAATAGAAGCAATCGACTTATTAATACCGATTTTATGGGCTTTTAAAAGTGCCCCTGTCATAGGCCGCTCTTTTTCAAGAACTGAAATATATGCCATATTGACAGAGAGTAGGACTGATTCCAAGATCGAACAGATAAACGATATCAGCACAGCCAAAAAGAAATAAAGAATTAACAAATCCATATAAGTAAATTTACCTTTATAATAATATCAGGGTCGCAAGACCTAAGAACGAAAAGAAGCCTACAACATCCGTCACCGTTGTAAGTACCACAGTACTTCCAATGGCCGGATCGACTTCCATTTTTTTGAGCAACAATGGTACCATGGCACCAAAGAAACCTGCACTCAATAGATTGATGACCATAGAGAGTGCAATAACGATACCAAGCATCCCTTTATCAAACCATATTGAGGCTATTATACCCATGATTATAGCAAAAAGGAAACCATTTGCAAGTGAGAGTATGATTTCTTTCTTGATCGTACGAAATGCATCATGCTGGGCAATGTCGCCAAGTGCGAGCTGACGCACGACAACCGTAAGGCTTTGTGTCCCCGCATTCCCTCCCATGGAAGCGACGATAGGCATCAAAATGGCTAAAGCTACAATACTCTGGAGGGTATCTTCAAAAAGGCCTATGACCAAAGAGGCGGTAATGGCGGTGATAAGGTTCACCCCCAGCCACACAGCACGTGATTTACCGGCTTTAAAGATATCTTCATCTTCCTCTGCATCATCATTCACCCCTGCCAAGTGGTACATCTGGTCTGTCGCCTGCTCATTGATAATGTCATAGATGTCATCCGAAGTGATACGCCCAAGCAGCATACCATGCTCATCAATAATAGGCATTGAGGAGAGATCGTACTCTTGAAACTTCTGTACGATATCACCGATATCGTCAGAATCGTATCCCATAATAGGTTTATATTTTTCAGGGTTTTCGTTAATATTCTCTTCGAGCGTCTGATCAAAATTAAAGACCAGAAGATGGTCCAAACCGATGCCGTAACGTAAGTGGTGCTTTTCATCCGTTACAAAAAGATAGTTCACATTCTCAAGTTCATCATTGCGTCTTAATTTCGCGAATTGTCTGATCACATCATGTACGGTATCATGCAACTTAGCAGTATATACCTCTACTTGCATATAAGCACCCGCTATATCATCATCATACTGCTTAAGCTTTAAGATATCTGCCTGATCATCTTCATCCAACTGGCTAAATACTGCTTTAGCCATACTTGAATCAACCTCTTCAAGCTCCTGCATAAAGTCTGTCTGGTCATCACTTTCGAGTTCCGCGACCGAATCTGCGATCTCTTTTGTGGTAAAAGACTCAACAATATCTTCAAAATATCTGTCCGGAAGTTCTAATGCAACATCTGCGATCAGCTCTCTAGGTATGGCCTGCAATGCTTCACGAAAACTTTTTTCATTGAGATCTTTAAGAATATTCGCTATCTCTGAAGGATGCAGTTCATCATGGGGATGGTCATTTAAATATTGTATGAGTGTATCCATAGCCTGTACCTTTGAAGCGTTGTAATGTGAAATTATACTTTATTAAATATATGAACGGTTGAATTACTGAAAGAGTGCTAATGTAATAGCATTAAATTAAGTGTAATACAGATGAGGATCTACCTCATCTGTGTTATTTTTCCGGTATATCACACTTTTGAGTAGCAATACATGCCGGACAAAAGTTTGTAAGTCCTGCGATAAGCGGGATCACACCAAGATAGAACCATGCATTTCCTGAGTATACACCGTAACCTATAAGTCCCAATCCTACCACAATTCTGATAGGTCTACATGTGGCTCTCCATTTATTTATATCCATAATCATTCCTTTGAGATATTTCTTGATATTGTATTATAAATAACTTAAGATTATATAAGAGTGAAGATATTCTAATATTTGGAGGCCACGAAGGTGTAATAGGTCCCTCACACATTTACAGTGTCATGGACTCTCCCATCTCTTTCTTGATCTCCTGTTGTATCACTAAAGCATTGAGATGGTATTCCAACTGCTTTTTCTTTACTTCCAATGTCCGGATCTCACGTTGATTGATCTGAAACAGGTCACTTGAACCCACTTCGTATTTTTTATTTTCAGCTTCTTCAAGCGATTCAACGATCTTCGTTTCTTTATCCCCTAATGTTATGTTTTGATTGACAATATCCAACGCGTACATTAGATTATTGAGATTTGTTTTCAACTCTAACAGTAATCTATTTTTCTCTTCTTCAAGTTGACTCATACCTTTTTGTATCTCGATCCTCTTCCCCTTGTAAGAGCGTCTTTCCAATGGAATATCAAATTGCAGTCCGACCTTTACACCCTCTCCATAGTGTATATCATGCACACCGTAGGCAAAAAGATTTAAGTTGGGGTACGCTGATACATTATTATAGGCTGAGTCAAGGTTCAGTTTGGTACGTTGGGATTCCAAGGCTTTGAGATCCGGTCTACGCTTTAATGCCTGAGTGATCACATTGTGGAAAATGATCTTTTCCTTCTTTAGCATCTTTAGTGATGGGAGCTTATATCTCAGTTCAAACTCTTTTTTAGAGAGGTTCAGATATTTTAAAAGTATCTGTAATGCCTGGGTATAACTGTTTTCTGTCGTAAGAACTCTTTGTTCACGATTAATGATCTGCTGTTTTGATTCGAGCAACGCAACATCTGCCAGATCTCCTGAGCTTACTCTTTTCTCAATAAAACGATCTCTTTTTGTCGCTTTATGCAAGAGTCTTTTCTCAAGCTTGAGGAGTTCACTGTAGTAGAGAAGCTGATAATAGGAAGTAACGATATGCGTATAGAGATTTCTCAAATTATTTTGTGATTCAAATGCCGATCTTGTGGCATTTATTTTGGCAGCATCAAGCGTATATTTTCTTTCATTCATATCGTTCAAGAGTGAAAATACAGGGACTTTCACTCCCAGGCGCAATTCTCCATCACTGCCGGTCTTGATATTGTTATACTCCTGGACACCTTCGGCTTTTCTGTACCCAACAATCAATTCTGTACCGTTCTCTGTCGGCTTGCTCAAAGAGATATCAGAAAATTCACCTGTACTAATCGGGTACTCTTTTTTATCATACGCTACAGAGAGTTTCGTATCAAAACCTCCCTTTGCTGATCGGATACGCGCAGCATCAATATATTGTTGTCCCACTGCCGTGTAAATATAAGGGTTTTCTTCTGTCAGATAGTGTTTCATATGCTCTACGGTAAAGATCTCTTTAGAAAAAGCATCAAGGGAAAAGATACAAATAGCTATAACGTATCTTAAAAATGTTTGTTTCATTATTTTTTCTCCGGTGTGACCATGTTCGCAGGGAAAGCATTCATTAAACGCCACAGTTCATACCAGATCGGTACACGCGACAAGGCGACCCATGCGGTCGCATCTGTACCCACGCGAAGTTTATCATGAGAAGGCCATGGTTCATTTGGATCTTCAACCACATAGGCATAGTAGGCACCTTTCTCATGTAAGATCGGATCCACTCTCTTCACGATCCCTCCAAAGGTACCAAACCTTATCACCGGCCATCCGGGGATATACAACACAGGCCATCCATGGAATCTGATCCTTACAGGCAGTCCCTCTTTCATTAACGGCATATTGAAGTCCGAAACCTTTAACAAGAGTGCACTGGTATTGACATCAGGTGAGAAGCGTATGATGGGTTGGCCTTTTTTGATATACGTATTCTTGTCATTTTCCAGGATCCGCATGACAAAACCATCTTTTTGAGAAATGACGGATGATGTTTCATATCTGGCGATCTCTGTCAAATGTTTTTCATAGTCTCTTTTCAAAATATTCAGGCGTGTTTCCACTCCTAACATATTGTTTTCAAGTGTTCTTATCTGATTTTCGATCTCTTCTAAAAAGTGTTGTTTTTCCTGTTGAATGATGGATAGATTGCGCTTCTGTACCTCTATGTCAATTTCGATCTTCTCTAATCGTGTTTTGGCATTGATATACTGGTTCTCAGCTTTTTCATAATTTTTTTTCGATTCTATCTTTTGACTATAGAGTTGTTTGATTCTGGTAAAATGATTGAAGAGGACTTCATAGTTTTTCTTCTCCGCCTGATATTTGAGCTGTAAACTTTTCAACTGCTCTTCTGCCTGAGTATAACGTTTATCATAAAGCTCTATACGTATTCTTTTCTGATTCAGAAGGCTGGTATCTTTTTGTTTGAGGACAATGAGTTCATTTTCTGTATTTTGATGCTGCTGTTCGAAATCCTCTTTCATCTTATAGACACGTGTTTTATACTCTTTATCAGGGTCGATCATATTGAAAAGTTTCATCCCTTTGGCTACATGTTCGTTCTCTGAAACATAAAAGGTATCGATGAAACCATCTATAGGTGCAGAGATAGACTGTACTCTCTGCGTAGGATCATACGCTATCAATGTACCTTCACCATGGACGGTTTGTCTCCAGGGTAAAAAAAGAATGGCTATGAAGAAAAGTATCAGAAAAAAAGTAAAACGCCCGATACGATTCACAAAAGGATGGGTCTCAGTAAGTTTCAATGCATCAAATTCAAATCTATCCATCTCTCTTATCCTCCAGGCCTACTGACAGCTTATTGACCTTATAGAGTCCTTCGATCATATCATAAATATAATCAAGCTGTTTTGCAAATCCTTTTAATGCATACGTAATAGAGGTCACAATAATTTCAGCGGCAACAAACTCCCCCAGAGGCAAACTGCCATTAATGACAAGATAACCTCCTATGATCAAGAACATACTGAAAATGAACCCTTCAGCAAAATAGGTAAATCCCAATTGTCTGACAATGATCTGAAATAACTTTTTCCTAGCATCTACATACTGACTTAAACTGGTGTTGAACTTTGTCAGCGTTTCTTTTTCACTACCCTTCTCTTCGTTGATATTCTGTAAAAAAAAGATGGTACTGTGTTTTGCATCCGAACGCTCCAATGCTCTTTGGGCTGCATTATGACCAAGAAGAAACAAGAGAATGATATAGATAGAGAAAAAAAGTGCTCCCGCAGCAAAGAGTATCGGATCAAATGCAAGTAACAAAAGAAGACTCACAACGATCTTGATCATCAGTCCCAAACCATCAAGCAGAAGAATAGGAAAGAACTTTTGGATCGAAGTGATATCAAAAAAGTAGTTCATTAATTTTCTATGTTTAACTTCATCCTCATGATCGTCGTGCTTTAGATGTAATGCTTTTGTTGCAACCTCTATACCTTCTTGAAGGAAAACCTTCTGTTGGAATTTTTCAACAATGTATCCTTTAAGCAATTGTAAAACGGTAATAAATAGAAATAACACAAGGACGATCGACCCCAAGATCACTACAGAGAGTGAGGCATGTGCCAATACACTGTTGATAATAATGGCTGATGCGAGGGGGATAGAGAGAACAAGAATAGCATCTATGATAGAGTAATAGACTAAATGAAAAATATTCTTTCGATCTTCTTTGATGATCTTTTTTACATAATTCACAACAATATCATTCAGTTTCATACATAGTCCTTCATAATTACAAGCCTGTTCAACAAATGTTTGATCAAAAAACTAAAGTAATCATATAATAAAGTGTATAAAGTATATGTAAAGAATATGATACATTACAATGATAACTCGAGTGTCACACTCGTCATATTTTGTGTGTGTATCAAAACAACACAAAAAATACGACAGAGGTGTCCATTATTTTTCATATGAATTATTAATAGAATTATTTTGTAACAAAATGAAACTAAATAAAGTCACCTTTTTTCGAAGTTAAACCTTTTTGCATCAATTTTGAAAAGAATGAACTGATACGTTTATCTTCCGTTGGTGCGATGGTATTAAGCAGTGCAAATTGCTCTACACGTTTATCCAAGAATCCTGTATCAAAGATACCTTTTTGGAAGCTCTCATCACACACTATCTCTTTATGGAATGGAATGTTCGTTGTAAGACCTTCTATGTAGTATTCATCCAACGCTCTTTTAGCTTTTTTAACGACACCTTCCCAGTCTAATGCCCATACAATCAGTTTACCTATCATAGAATCATAATTGGTAGGTATAGAGTATCCGCCGTATACGCTTGTATCCAGCCTTACCCCTGGTCCACCCGGAGTTAAGTATTTTTCGATCGTTCCAAATGAAGGCATGAAATTGTTGAGCGGATCCTCTGCATTGATCCTGAACTCAATGGCATACCCTCTAAATACGATCTCCTCTTGCAAGAAGTGAAGTTTGTCCCCTTCTGCTATCTGTATCATTCTTTGTACGATATCCACACCGGTGATGATCTCTGTGACCGGGTGTTCGACCTGAAGACGTGTATTCATCTCTATAAAGTAGATATTATCTTTCTCATCGAGCAAGAATTCGATCGTACCGACATTCTCATATCCTAGGCGATTCATTGCTCTTATTGCAATACGATAGAGCTCTTTTCGTGTAGCATCATTAAGGCTTGGAGATGGTGCGATCTCAATGACTTTTTGATGACGTCTTTGAATAGAACAATCTCTTTCACCCAAGTGCACAACGTTTCCATGCTTATCTGCAATAACTTGCACTTCTATATGTCTTGGATTGCTTACAAATTTTTCTATAAATACATCACCATTTCCAAAAAACTTTTTTGCCTCACTGGTTGCTGTATCAAAGAGTGAAGCGAACTGTTTTGCCTCATGTACAACACGCATTCCACGACCGCCACCACCAAATGCTGCTTTAATGATAACTGGGAAACCTATCTCTTGAGCAATTTTTTCTGCTTCTTTCTTATCTGTGATAGGGGTTGTTGTACCTTCAAGCACAGGTACACCTATCTCCTTCATGGCATTTTTTGAAGTGATCTTATCTCCAAAAAGTTCAATATGCTCTGCTTTTGGACCAATAAAAATAATACCATTCTCATCACAAGCTCTTGCAAAGTCAGCACTTTCAGACAAAAAACCATACCCTGGATGGATAGCACTACACTTTAACTCTTTAGCTACCTTGATAATATTCTCATAATCCAGATAGACTTGCACAGGGTGTCCCTCTAACAAGACACTCTTATCTGCTTTCTGTACCCATGAGCCTTCACTGTCAGCATCTGAATGTATGACTACACTTGTAATGTCCAATTCTTTACATGCTCTAATGATACGTAGAGCAATTTCACCACGATTGGCTATTAGAATTTTTGATATTTTTTTACTCATTTGAATTCCTTCAATATATTTGTCAGTATTTTAAAGATTTTTACACTTTATTTCTACACTATTTTTGTTCTACAAATTATCTATTTTTGATATTTAATTATCTTTTTTTAATATTTTTATTATCTAATATTGGTATTTTTGTGCTATCAAACAATCTCCCAAAGTACTTTTTACTTTTTTACATGTAATAGCACAAGAGAGTCGCTAATAATGCATTTTCCCCCATATCTGTCTATGAAAGCCCTGATCTTCTCTATCATTCTTTCAAATTTTTCCTCTCGACACACAGTAAAGATATAATTATTGCTAAGAAGATCATTCGCTTCATCGGCAGTTTTCAGTCCATGACTTCCATACCCTTCAATATCTCTGATAATCGTATAACCTGTCACATCAGCTTCTTTAAATATCTCTAATACTCTATTTGTATAAATAGATTCGATGATGACTTCGACTTTTTTCATTTTTTCCATTTTTAACCCCACAAAATAGTAATAAAGTAGTAATATAGCGGTATCCCTAAAGAGATGTTAAAAGGGAAAGTGACCGCTAAACTCAGTGGCAAATAGAGCCCAGGATTGGCTTCAGGTACAGACAACCTCATAGCCGCAGGCACTGCAATATAAGACGCACTTCCCGCAAGTAATGACAGCAATAAAGTATCTCCTTGTGACAGTTCAAAGAAGTACCCTAAAAGAATAGCAACGGATGCATTAAATATAGGCATCGCTATAGCAAAGATAATGAGAAACAGTCCGACTTTTTTGAGTTCATAAATTCTTTTTGCGGCAACCAATCCCATATCAAGAAGGAAAAATGCAAGCATGCCTTTAAACAGAGTGCCAAACAACGGCTCCATAGAATTCCAACCTTTTTCTCCGGTCACAATACCAATGATCAAAGCACCTACCAATAGATAGACGGATGGATTTAAAAATGCCTCTCTAAATATCTCTTTCCAATCTGTCTCTTTCTTCTCTTCAGAACCTCTAGCAAACAGTGTCGCAAAAACAAGTACTACTACAATAGCCGGAGACTCCATAAGTGCCATAGAAGCGACCATGAAACCACCATACTCTACGCCTATAGTCTGAAGATATGTAATACCAGTAATAAATGTAACTGCACTGATAGAACCAAACGTAGCTGCAACAGCAATAGCATTATAAACATCAATCTT
>JBFEWI010000158.1:0-4203 GCA_041546475.1 Sulfurovum sp. | reverse complement strand
AGATCGCAGGACCGGGATTTATAAACCTGTGGCTCAATCCTTTGTGGCTTGCTTCACAATGTGAAGTCGCACGTAAGGACAGCAGGCTTGGTGTAGAAGAGCGCGAAACACCTATCAAGGTGGTGGTAGACTATTCCGGTCCCAATATGGCCAAACAGATGCATGTAGGACACTTGCGTTCAACGATCATTGGTGATACTTTGGCAAACCTTTTAACCTATCTAGGGGATGAGGTCATACGCCAAAACCATATCGGGGACTGGGGTACACAGTTTGGTATGCTGATCGCCTACCTTGAAGAGATACATGAAGAGGGTGCGGTAAGTCTGAAGGATTTGGAGCAGTTCTATAAAGATGCCAAGGGGCGTTTTGATGAAGATGAAGGGTTTGCGGATAAAGCCAGAGAGTACGTGGTTAAAATCCAAAGCGGTGACACTCACTGTTTGGCACTTTGGCAAAAATTTATAGATATCTCTTTAGGACACTGTGAAGAGGTGTATGAAAAACTGGGTGTCAATCTGACACGTGAAGATGTACGTGCAGAGAGTTTTTACAATGATGACCTACATACGGTGATAAGTGATCTGGATGCAAAAGGATTATTGACTCAAAGTGATGGTGCACAATGTGTATTTTTAGAAGGTGAGGAAGTCCCTGTGATCGTTCAAAAGGGTGATGGAGGGTATCTCTATGCCACTACCGACCTTGCTGCATTGCGCTACAGAGCACAGACATTAGGGGCACAGCGTATCTCCTATGTGGTAGATGCAAGACAGGCTGAGCATTTTAAACAAGTCTTCAGAGTGGCAAAAGAGGCCGGCTTTGTTCCTGAAAATGTGAAACTTGAACATATCGCATTTGGTACGATGATGGGTAAAGACGGAAAACCATTCAAAACACGTGAAGGCGGGACGGTCAAACTCATTGAACTGCTTGATGAGGCTGTTGCAAAAGCAAAAGAGACAATCAATGACAAAGAGAGCTATTCGGAAGAAGAGTTGGAAAAATTGGCCAAGATCATAGGAATTGGGGCTGTAAAGTATGCGGATCTTTCGATTAACCGTGAATCCAACTATATTTTTAACTGGGACAAGATGTTGAGTTTTGAGGGTAACACTTCGCTCTATATGCAGTATGCCTATGCGAGGATCCAAAGTATCTTCAGAAAGTATGATGGCCATATCGAGGGTGATATCATCATTGGTGATGTATTGGAGCATAGACTCTCTACAATGCTGCTCCGTTTTGAAGATGTACTTGACCGTGCAGCTGTAGATGCGGCACCTAACCAGATCACAACCTATCTTTATGAGCTGGCAACACTCTTTATGCGTTTTTACGAACAAAACCCTATCCTCAAAGAGGGGGTCGATGAAGCAACAAAGATGAGTCGTTTATTGTTGGCTGATCTGACGGCTAAGACCATCAAACAAGGACTGGATATATTGGGGATCGAGACTGTCGATAAGCTATAATATCTACAAGACATAGCGGAATTTTGAAGGGCCTCGGCCTCTTCAAAGGGAGGAAGCAGTTATGAAAGCACTCATTATTTTAGCGTTACTGGCCACGCTGGGTATCATCTCTTTTCAGTATCATCGAAACAAAAATCTTAAAAAACTTTTGATAGCCCTTCTCACGTTTGGTGTGATCATTGCATTGGCAGTTATGGGAAATGTCACACGCCAGGTCCTGCCACTCTACCTGGCACATGTGATGTTGATGATTGTTTCATGGGGCGGGTTGATGCTCTATCTGGTAAGAGACAGATATGTCGGGTGGATAATTTTTTCGCCGCTGGTGACTATTGGATTGTTTTTGTTATTGGAATGGTTGACAGGATCGGGGCACGAGGGAATACTCCCTGCGCATTGATCTTTATAAAGGATCACTATCCTGTTTTTTTTGATTCTCAACGAGTTCATTCAAGAATGTTTCAAGTGAATAGCGTTGTCTGTATTCAGGTATCATGATATGGATCAGTATATCTCCCAGATCGGCGACTGACCACTCATCACTTGAGTCTGAAGCAAGAAATGTATCTCCTTGTTTTCTGAGCTCTGTTTTCAGATGGTCAAAAAGTGCAAGGGTGTGTTTAGGGTTGAGTGAATTTGCGATCACTACACGTTTTGCTATATAATCCGCATCATCAAGGTTAAATACTTCTATCTCTTCTGCTTTCTTGTCGTCAAGTATTTTTACGATATTTTCTATTCTTTCGTCTATTGTCATATGGTGTTGCCCTTCTAATATATGTTTGACAGATTCTCTGATCTTTTCGTCAATAAATTGTAAATCTTTCTCTTCTCTTATCTGGGTTGAACTTATAGGTGATTCTATAGGAAGAAGCTCCCAGTTCTTAAGTCCGTCCGTCTCTAAATGGTGATCGTCCCGTGTTGCTATCACCCAAGTCACTGTTTCATTCAGCCATTCAAATGCATGCCACTTTGTCAATGTTGACAGGTTGTCAGATCCTATGATCAGATACTTGACATCATATGCCCCGTTAAAATGTTTTACGCTTTGTGAGGTTACCGTACTTTTGCCCTCTTTGATCTCATAGTCATCTACCTTGACACGGTCTATAGGATCAAACAGTGTATGACACCATGCAAGTCGTGTAGAAGCATCGGCTAGGCTAGATGTTTTAAAAGGGTTCAGATAAGCAGGTACGACAATCAGTTGATCGATCTGTAAGTGCTCTACAGCTTTTTCAACGATCAGTTGATGTCCTTTGTGGGGAGGGTCAAAACTCCCTCCAAAGATAGCTATAGTAGGCTTTTGATGATTAACCAAATACTAACCTCATTTACTGTAAAATTGCATAATTTTAGCATAATAATCATAAGGGTAAAGTATGGCTGTAAAAGTAGCAATTAACGGACTGGGAAGAATCGGTAGATGTGTGGCGCGTATTATTGCAGATAGAGATGATATTGAACTTGTTGCAGTGAATGCTTCGGGCACTGATGAGATGATCCAATACAACCTGAAATATGACTCTGTCCATGGAAGACGCAATGATGTTACTGTAGCCAACGGATATCTGAACATCGGTGAGACTAAAGCAAAGATCTTTGCGGAACGTGATCTTTCCAAGCTTGATTTCGCCTCTTGCGGTGCTGATCTTGTTTTAGAGTGTACCGGGGCATTCTTGACAGCGGAGAGTGTACAGCCTTATTTGGACAATGGTGTAAAGAAAGTGCTCTTTTCCGCACCGGCAAAAGATGATACCGCTACATTCGTACTTGGAGCCAATGCAGACGATTATGCAGGCGAAGCGATCGTTTCAAATGCAAGCTGTACGACTAATGGATTGGCACCTGTAGCAAAAGTCTTGGATGATGTATTTGGTATAGAGAAAGGATTGATGACCACGATACACTCCTATACTTCTTCACAGCCTATCCTGGATGCAAAACATAAAAAAGATCCGAGAAAAGGACGTGCAGGTGCAACGAATCTTGTTCCTACTACAACAGGTGCAGCCAAAGCCATCTCTAAAGTGCTTCCAAATCTTTCAGGAAAATTGAACGGTCAGGCGATAAGAGTACCGACACCGGATGTCTCTATGGTCGATCTGACAGTCACACTCAACAAAAACGTGACGGTTGAAGAGGTACAGGCTGCATTTAAAACAGCGAGCGAAGGTTCACACAAAGGTATTTTAGGTGTGGATGAAGAGTACAGGGTTTCTCAAGACTTTGTGGGCGAAGAGTTAAGCTCGGTCGTGCCGCTCGATACGATCCAGGTGATAGGGGATAACATGGTGAAAGTGCTCTCCTGGTATGACAATGAGTGGGGATACTCCCGCCGTTTGGTAGACATGGCAGTACACATAAGTAAAAAGTAAGACAGGAAATAGATGAAAACATTAAAAGATTTAGAGATTGACGGTAAAAGAGTTTTTATAAGATGTGATTTTAATGTACCCAAAGATGAATTTGGGAATATTACAGATGACAGACGTATACGTTCTGCGTTGGCAAGCATTCGTTACTGTATAGACAGAGACTGTAAAATTATTCTTGCTTCACACTATGAAAGACCGGAACCCGGAAAGTATGAAGAGAAGTATTCATTGGCACCTATCGCAAAAAGACTGCGCACCTTACTTAAAATAGACAATGATATCTTTATGGCAGAAGATGTCGTTGGAGAAGATGCCAAAGCCAAAGCAGCAGTCATGAAAGAGGGGGATCT
>JBFEWI010000245.1:0-2064 GCA_041546475.1 Sulfurovum sp. | reverse complement strand
TGTCGTATCTTTGATGAACCTGTCCAGAAGTACAATGGAATCCCGCATCGGTTTTAAAAAGAGTTTGGCAAGATAGAGTCCGAACAGCATAAAGAAGATAAACACAGCCATGCCATAAGTGATGATATTTTTCCATATCTCCCCTCTCCATGCACCGCTGTCTTCGACTTCTATGATAAGATATTTTGTCCCCAGATAAAACTCATCCAGCATTTTCACTAAATGTATATGATGATTGGTAATATAGATCTCTTCACCGTCAAATCGTACATTTTCATCTTTCAGTAATGAAAATATTTTCATATGTTCCAAGTCATAAATAGCTGATTTGAAACGGGGATCACGAGGGTATTCTGTTCTTTCAGGAAAAAAATGATGCAGTACTTTGAGTCTTCTTGTCTGGATATAGGCATACTTGGTTAGCATCGCCCGCTGATCAGAAAGCATCAGTTTTTCCTGACTTTGGTAATAGAACAATGATAACAGTGTGATCAGAAATATGACCATAGCTACATAAAGTGTTAAAAATCTTAAAAGGGATTTTTTCTCACTTCTCAGCAGTGAATTTGTAGCCTTGTTTTTTAATACTGACAATTCTTTCCTTACCTATGATTTTACGAAGATTTTTAATATAAGTACGGAGTGCCGTATCACTAGGCTCTTCGTCAAAATCCCATAAATGTTTATATATCCGATCATGGACAATGACCTCATCCTCATTTTTCATAAAGAGTTTAAGAAGCATAGCCTCTTTATGTCCCAAAGATACAGTTTTACCATTGATCAACAATTCATTATTTTTAATATCATAGGCGATATCTTTTGCAACATTGATCAACTCTTTAGACTCATGGTAAAAAGCACGTTTTAGAAGTGTCTCAACACGTATCTGCAGTTCTTTGAGTGCAAATGGTTTACGTATATAGTCATCACATCCGCTCTCAAAACCTTTTTCCAGGTCATCCACAGAATCTAAAGAGGTGATAAAAATAGCCGGTGCCACCACTTCATTCTCCCTGGCTTCTTTTAAAAGTTCAAAGCCATTCACTCCAGGCGTGTTGACATCCAAAAGAAGCAGGTCATACTTACTCTCATAGAGTTTTTCCTGTGCTTCATATCCATCATAGACATTTACCACGTCATGGCCCTTTTCTTCCAGGAACTCTGTGACCGTTTCATTCAGATTGGCATCATCTTCCAGTAATAATATTTTACTCATCTAGAGATACTGCCTTATCCAATTCTGTAGTCTGCCGGCATCTAAAGCACCACTAAGCCTGTCCACCTCTTTGCCGTTTTTGAACACGATGAGCGTAGGTATGCTCTGTATACCGTACTGTGCACCCAAAGTCTGCTGTTCATCAGTATTGACCTTGAGGAACTGAGCCTGAAGCGGCATCGCCAAAGCCACTTCCTCAAACGCAGGAGCCATCTGCACACAGGGACCACACCATGGGGCCCAAAAGTCAACCACCACCGGGACATCAGAATTTGCGATAA
The DNA here is from genome assembly GCA_041546475.1 of Sulfurovum sp. Lineage (GTDB taxonomy): Bacteria > Campylobacterota > Campylobacteria > Campylobacterales > Sulfurovaceae > Sulfurovum. The sequence goes on along the minus strand of JBFEWI010000245.1, from coordinate 564 downwards.
ATGTACCTAGTTTATCTGCATCTACAGATAGAGGCGCACTATTTAATAAAGAGTGCTTACACCCGCCACAATTTGCTTTAGTGTATGATTCTTTCTTGGGTATTCGGTTCACCTTGAGACAATGGGGACATACAACATTCACATTCATAAGAAAAACTCCCTATTTAGATTAGTTTTTAATTTCTTAGGTATTATAGCAAATAAAGTAAATATAAATAAAACAGGCACATTGTACGATATCTATCGTACTTTGCTCAAATAAAAGGATAGATAATGCAACGAGAACTTATAGTCGGTGGCGGATGTTTCTGGTGTACGGAAGCCGTATTTGAACTACTTAAAGGGGTAAGTGACGTAGAGAGCGGGTACGCGAACGGACATACTCCCGATCCAACCTACAGGGATATCTGTACAGGTGACACGGGATATGCCGAAGTGATCAAGATCACCTATGATGATAGCATCATTACCGTAGACACGCTACTGGAGATCTTTTTTGTGATACACGACCCTACCACACTAAACAGGCAAGGCGCGGATAGAGGTACCCAGTACAGATCTACC
>JBFEWI010000074.1:0-7956 GCA_041546475.1 Sulfurovum sp. | reverse complement strand
GGTCAGACAACAGTTGATGACGGTGCAGATAGTTCAGAAAGCGGTTTCCAATGGGGACTAGGTGCTAACTACGCAGTGACTGAAAATATCGGTGTGTTCGCTGACTATACTAGACTTTATGATGATACAGGTTTTGATGGCCAAACAACAAACGATGTTGCAGTTGATTCTGTAAATGTAGGTGTAACGTATACTTTTTAAGTAGATACATCTCCTGTAGCTGCTCAGATCTTCTCTGGCGGCCACAGACTTCTTTTAAAAATCATTTTACATTTTCTATCATAAATAGAGAATTTTTTCCCTTCATACATTTTTTATCCCTTTTTTATTTTTTTAAACTTAAGCCTATTTTTAGCATTTTTTAACTATAGTACGGTTTCAACCTCTCGGGGGGCTTTGATCATTTATGGGAACATATCTGATGCACAGCTGAGATAGCAAATGCTTGACCCGTCGAACTTGAACTGGACAATACCAGCGTAAGGAAGAGACTTGTATCTAATTATTAACTATAAATATTATGCCTAGAGGGCTTTTTTTATTTATAACTTCATTAATTTCTACACCTCTTCCCTAAATATAACATTTTAAGGGAATATTATGACAAAAGCGTATAAAGACACATTAACGACATCCAATGAACTTTTAACCAGAGACCCATTTCCTGCGTCTCAAAAAGTGTATCTCAAAGGTGAAATACACAAAGATATCAGAGTACCGGTACGTGAGATCACTCTAGGTGATGAATCAAAACTCAGAGTCTACGATACATCGGGTCCCTATACAGATCCAAGTGTAGATATTGATGTAGGTGAAGGGATCCCTGCGATCCGTAAAGAGTGGATCGTTGGGCGTGGTGATGTAGAGGAGTATGAAGGTCGTATTATGGCGCCTGAAGACAATGGTTACAACACGGATGAACAGCTTGAATTTGTAACAGCCGGAGCAAAAGGGCTTGTACGTACACCGCTTCGTGCGAAGAAAGGGAAAAATGTATCTCAGCTTTGGTATGCAAGACAGGGGATCATTACACCTGAGATGGAGTTCATCGCCATTCGTGAAAACCAAGACAGAGCGATGAATGAAGCCTACCTTCAAGATGAAGAGAGAGAAGCAAGACTCAAAGGTGAAAATTTTGGTGCAAACTTGCCAGAGGTGATCACACCGGAATTCGTACGTCAGGAAGTAGCAGCCGGTCGTGCGGTGATTCCTTGTAACATTAACCACCCTGAAGTTGAACCGATGATCATTGGGCGTAATTTCCTTGTAAAAGTCAATGCAAATATCGGTAACTCGGCAACAACATCAAGTATCGCCGAAGAGGTAGAGAAGATGGTATGGTCTACAAGATGGGGTGGAGATACTGTGATGGATCTCTCAACTGGTAAGAACATCCATACAACACGTGACTGGATCCTCCGTAACTCTCCAGTGCCTATCGGGACAGTGCCTATCTATCAAGCACTTGAGAAAGTAAATGGTATCGCTGAAGATCTGACTTGGGAAGTGTTTAGAGATACACTTATCGAGCAGGCAGAACAAGGAGTGGATTACTTTACCATCCACGCAGGGCTTTTACTGCACCATGTACCAATGACAACAAAACGTGTAACAGGGATCGTTTCTCGCGGTGGAGCGATCATGGCAAAATGGATGATCCATCACCACCAAGAGAACTTCCTCAATACACACTTTGAAGAGATCTGTGAAATTATGAAAACGTATGACGTAACCTTCTCACTCGGTGATGGTCTACGTCCAGGAAGTACAGCCGATGCAAATGATGAAGCACAGTTCGCTGAACTTAAAGAGCTGGGGCGTTTGACACAAATTGCCTGGAAGCATGATGTACAAACGATCATCGAAGGTCCGGGTCACGTACCGATGCACATGATCAAAGAGAACATGGATAAGCAGCTCGAGTGGTGTCATGAAGCGCCATTCTATACACTTGGGCCGTTAACGACTGATATCGCACCGGGATATGACCACTTTACATCAGGGATCGGTGCAGCAATGATCGGTTGGTACGGATGTGCGATGCTCTGTTATGTGACACCTAAAGAGCACTTGGGACTTCCAGACAGAGAAGATGTAAAAGAGGGACTCATTACCTATAAGATCGCTGCACATGCTGCGGACGTGGCTAAAGGACACCCAGGGGCACGTGCAAGAGACGATGCGATGAGTAAAGCGAGATTCGAATTTAGATGGGTAGATCAGTTCAATATCGGTCTTGACCCTGAGCGTGCAAGAGATTACCATGATGAAACACTTCCTATGGAAGCGGCTAAAGTGGCTCACTTCTGTTCAATGTGTGGACCAAAGTTCTGTTCTATGAAAATTTCTGCAGATGTACGTGAGTATGCAGATTCACTGGGAACAGATGTAGAGAGTGCAAAACAACAAGGAATGAATGAAATGTCCATGAAATTTAAAGAGATGGGCTCAGAAGTTTATGTTGAAGCAGATAAGATAGAAGAAAAGTAAAAACATGAATATAGGTATTGCAGGTGCTGGTTTAGTAGGTAGGGTGCTGGCACTTAACCTACTACAACGTGGCCACACAGTTACACTTTTTGATGAAGACACAGCCTATGGCGATAAGGCAGCAGGCATCACTGCTGCTGGTATGTTGGCTGTCTTTGCTGAATTAGAGAGTGCGGAATCTGTTATCTTTGATCATGGAAATCGTTCTATCGTGCTTTGGCCTGATTTGTTGGAACAGATCGGAATTGCAGATGCGTATCAGAAGGAAGGCAGTATCATCACTGCACATCCTCAAGATTATAATGAACTGGATCATTTTATCGATACATTAAAGTCCAAGGTAGAGGAAGCATCAGAAATAAAACTTCTGGACAGACAAACATTGACACAGCTTGAACCAGATCTGGATCAGCATGCCAAAGCGTTCTTCATCCCGCATGAGGGACAGGTGGATGCACAGCGTTTTATGAAAGCTTCAAGTGATTATTTGCTGGCACATTCAGACGTTACGTGGTACCAGGAGTCTAAAGTGACCCATCTCTCTAATGGTACGATCACAGTAGGTGATGAGAGTAAAACATTTGACTGGGTATTTGATGCACGGGGTCTTGGTGCGCAAGAAGATATAGATGGTTTGCGTGGTGTACGCGGAGAGGTGTTCTGGCTGGATGCACCTGAAGTAAAGATCACCAGACCTACACGTATGCTGCACCCACGCTATAAGATCTATATCGTTCCACGGCCAAATAACAGGTATGTTATCGGTGCAACTGAGATAGAGAGTGAAGATAAAAGTCCGATGTCCGTACGTTCAAGTCTGGAGTTGCTTTCAGCAGTCTACAGTATGCACTCAGGATTCGCAGAAGCACGTATCGTCAATATGCTGACAAATTGTCGTCCGGCACTCAGAGACAATTTACCAAAGATCAAGCATGATGAAAAGATGACACGTATTAACGGGTTGTATCGACATGGTTATCTATTGGCACCTGCTGTCGTAGAAGAAGCATTAAATGGAGGTCTATACAGATGATAAAAGTATCAGTGAATGGTGAAGTAAAAGAGCTTGAAAACAATTTAAATGTCAGTCAGATGATAGAAGCACTTGAATATAAGGTCAAAGGTTTTGCTGTCGCTGTAAATACGACGTTTGTTCCCATTGCCAAATATGATGAGACAATGATAAAAGAGGGAGATACCATAGATATTTTGGCTCCCGTACAAGGTGGGTAAAATGACCAAAAAGTTAGAAACTAACGACACATGGCAGATAGGTGGAAAAACCTTAAGCAGTAGACTGCTCATAGGTTCTGCACTCTATCCGAGTCCGGCAAATATGGAAGATGCCATTAGAATTTCAGGTGCGCAGATCGTCACAGTTTCGTTGAGACGTCAAGCAGCCGGTGAGGGAAATGGTAACCCGTTTTGGGATATCATCAAATCTTTAGGCATAGAGGTTCTGCCCAATACAGCAGGTTCACATTCTGCCAAAGAGGCTATCACCACTGCACAGATGGCGAGAGAGGTTTTTGGTACGAACTGGGTAAAACTCGAAGTGATAGGCGACCAGTACAATCTGCAGCCAGACCCGTTTGAAACAGTAAAGGCAGCCGAAGTTCTCATAAAAGAAGGGTTCGAAGTGTTCCCTTATACCACAGATGATCTCGTCGTTGCAAAACGTTTGGCAGATGTAGGCTGTAAGATCATTATGCCGTGGGGATCCATGATAGGTTCAGGAAAAGGACTGATGAACCCGGACAATCTTATCGCTATCCGTAAGCAGTTCCCGGATCTGCAACTGGTTGTTGATGCCGGTATAGGAAAACCTTCCCATGCTACACAGGCGATGGAGCTAGGGTATGATGGTGTTCTGCTTAATTCAGCCATTGCCTTGGCACAGGATCCTGTAAAAATGGCAGATGCTTTCAGGTTGGCTGTAGAGGCTGGACGTTTGGGGTATGAAGCAGGCGTGATGAAAGAGCGTGAATTCGCTTCACCTTCCACACCTACGGTTGGTACACCTTTCTGGCATCAGTTTAATTAATATATAACTTCTCTACGCTGATTTAAGGACTATGATAGCGTATTTCTAGTATAAATTGTAATAGTCTCTCGGGGTGCTAACTCTTTTAAGATGTAAGCTGAGATAGCTCAAAAGCTTGACCCGTTGAACTTGAACTGGATAATACCAGCGTAGGGAAGAGAATCGTACATAAGCTCCTTCGATACATCATGTATCACTTTTTATCTACTTCTCTCCTTTTTTTCATACAGATATTGTAAGGGGAATACAATGAAAACAAAAATTTTAACTGGTTCGATCATAGCAACCTATGCATTATTGAATACAGCTGCATTGGCGGAAGAAGTAACACTTGATCCAATTGTTGTAAGTGCAGATTTTAGGGAAAAGACACTCTCTGAAACTACTAACAGTGTATCTGTTACAGGTGAAGAGGAGATTTATGATAAATCATCAGCTGCTTTTGAAGAAGTCATAGGTAAAGCACCTAATGTAAATTTTACAAGTGCTGGTTCTAGAGCACATCATATTCAAATACGTGGTATTGGAGAGAGAGCACAATTTCAATACCCATTGAATCCATCAGTAGGCCTTTTTGTTGATGGTATGGATTTTAGTAATAGTACACTTGCCGTTACTTTATTTGATGTAAATCAGATAGAAGTTTTAAAAGGTCCTCAGGGGACTACTTTTGGTGCATATGGTATGGCAGGAGTCATAAATGTCCAAAGTAATGAGCCTACAAAAGAGACTGAGGGGCATGTAGAAGCCACTATTGGTAATTATAATACACAAGCTTTTGGAGCTGCTGTAGGTGGTACACTTATAGAAGATACTTTACTTGGTAGAATCTCAGTCTACAAAAATACCAGTGACGGCTATATGGACAATGCTTTTTTGAACCGTGATGACACGCAAAATATAGATGAGCTCACAACAAAAGCACAACTACGCTGGCTTGCATCAGACAGACATACTATTGATCTTAATTACATGTATGTAGATGTTAACAATGGTTATGATGCCTATACATTTGACAATTCAAGAACATCGTATGCTGATGAGCCTGGGGATGATACATTAAAAACAAATGCTTTTGCCGTAACATCAACCTATCAGATTAATCCTAAAATGCATTTGGTCAGTAAACTTGATTGGAGTGATACAGATAATAAATATAGTTATGATAATGACTGGTGGTATGCCGGTGGAATACTTGATGGAGTGGAACAGTATTTAGGAACCGATTCTTATACAAGAAATATAAAAAATATTGCTATAGATGAAAGATTGGTCTCTGATGAAGACGGTCGTATTTTTAGTGGTTCGACCGATTGGACCATAGGATTCTATTACCAGCATAAAAAACAATCATTGGATAGAATTTATAAATATGAAGAGATTGGATGGATGGAATCTGAATCACTCATAAGTGAATATACAACAAGATCTACAGCACTTTATGGACAGTTGGATACTGCTTTAACATCTAAATTAACATTGATTTCTGGTATAAGAGTAGAAAGATGGAATACTAAATATTCAGACACTAAATACTGGATAGGAGACGATGGATTTGGTCCATATACTGACGAAACAAATACTAATATAAAAAATGATGAAAATTTATATGGTGGGAAAATAGGTCTAAATTATCAGTATGATGCAGATACTTTACTTTATGGATTTATTTCAAAAGGCTATAAACCTGGTGGTGTTAATATTTCATATAATGCTCTCAGTAATGTTGATAAAGCATATGATACAGAAGCATTATGGGATTTTGAAATGGGTGTAAACTCAAAACATTTAGATGGGGCATTAACCAGTAGATTGAACCTTTTTTATGAAAAGAGAAATGATCAACATATCACACTCTCTCAACAGTCTGGTGCATATTTTATTGATTATATTACGAATGCAGCCAAAGGTCACAACTATGGACTAGAATCAGAGATTGATTATTACCCGACAGATACTTTGCATTTATACTCAAACATAGGGTTATTAGACACAGAATTTGATGAATATTACAATCCAGAGCCGTTTGCGAATAATTTAGAAGGAAGAGGACAAGCACAGTCACCACATTATCAATTTAATGTAGGGTTAGACTATAACTTTGCTTCCAATTGGAAAGTGGCTACTAATGTAGAAGGAAAGGGAAGTTATTATTTTGCTGAATATAGTAATAAAAAAATTGATAGTTATCATATCTTTAACGCAGCTTTAGAATATGCCGGTGAAAATTGGTCAGCAACATTATGGATCAGAAATATTGCAGATAAGGATTATGATGTGAAGGCATATGAATTTGATAATAAAATTGCAGGAGGTTGGGACAATGCAGAAGTTTATACTCAAAAAGGTGTACCAAGAACATTCGGTTTCACTCTAGCATACGATTTTTAATAAGGATTGATAGATGGAAATCTCTGTAGACATCAGTATGTATCCCCTTCAAAAAGAGTTTGAAGCGCCAATATTGGCTTTTATCGCTGAGCTTGAAAAAGAGCAGAGTGTTGAGGTCGTTCGTAATGAACTCAGCACTCAGGTGCATGGTGACTATAAGGTAATCATGGCACTTTTAGAAAAAAAGATGTACTCGGTTTTTACAGAGATTCCAGACTCAATATTTGTTATTAAATTTGTAGGTAATAACAGAAAAGGTATCTATTAGGATGCAGTTCAACCTTGAAACCATATTTGATGCTTTTGCAGCGATGCCAATATGGGAGATCGTTGCCGTAATATTTGGTATATCCTATGTCTTGTTTGCAGCAAAAGAATCTTTATGGGCCTGGTTCTTTGGGTTTTTTAGCACACTTATTTATACTATATTATTCTGGGACGGGGCATTGGTCTCTTCCTCATTACTTAACTTTTACTATATGATTATGGCTATTTATGGTTTTGTATTATGGAGAGGAGGAAAGAATAGCAGTGAAAATCTAACCATTACCTCTTGGAAATTTTCAACAAATATGATTGTTATAGGACTTGGCATAGTAGTGAGTTTAGTTGTAGGATATCTCTCTGATACATATACATCAGCTAAGCTTGCACACTTAGATGCGTTTGTGATGATCTTTTCTGTTATTGCTACTTGGATGTTAGCAAATAAAATACTTGAGAACTGGTTTTTTTGGATTGTTATAGATATTGCAGCTGTTATTTTGTATTGGAAGTCAGGTTATCTTGTGACTATTGTTCTGTTTATGTTCTATATTGTTTTAGCGGTGTATGGTCACTTTTCTTGGCGTAAGGCATTTAGTGAAAATAGATCTTAGTAAGTATGCTCTATTTGCAGAGGAGAGCATCACAGAATTTAAGTTGGTTGAAGATCAGGGGTATAATAATAAGAACTATGTGATCCACAGCGAAGAAAAAAAATATATTTTACGCAAGTTCATCCGAACAGATGTAGACAGAAAATTTGAATT
>JBFEWI010000334.1:0-1086 GCA_041546475.1 Sulfurovum sp. | reverse complement strand
TACTCATCGAGCGTGACGCTGTTGCTCCACAGCTCATTCGGGCCGAAGTCGGTATGGAAGCCGATGTCGTAGACGACGGTGACACACTGCCCCGGGTTGACCGCATCGATAAGGTCGATAACGAGGCTGCCACCGCGCACCGCCGGTGGGGTGTAGTCGTAGTTCACGCCATCGTTCGCCGCGGCACCGTTGATGGTCACTGTCAGTCCGGCGACGCTGCTCTCGTCCAGCTGGGTCGCCAGCACATCAGTCAGCTGTACGTTGTAAGCCGGCGCCAGCCCCGTGTTACAGCTCTCCAGCGTAAACTGCACGATGTCTGTAGCCACATTCACGGCCAACGGGCTCAAATCGGTGTTGGCTGTGCCGTTACCCAGCTTGGTCACCGTGCTCATTACCGGCTGCTGCACGGTCACGCTGGCGCTAGCGTTAAGAGTGCTGGTGGTGTTGTAGGTCAGTACCGCGCTGTTGTTCAGGGTGGTCGACGGGCTCTGCGTCAGCACACCGGTGGCAACCCGTGCCCGGTAGACAATCGTCAGTGTATCGGTGGTGGCATCGCCCAGGGGGTCGTTGGTGACATCCCCGATGGGGAAGTTCAGCGAACCGATGGCACCGGCCGAAGGCAGCAAGCCCGCAGCGATGGTGTTGTAGCTGAAGTTGCTGCCGGCGCCACTGGCGGGCGGGTCGTAGTCAGCCGCCGCATCGCCGTTGATGCTGATGATGCTGTCAAACACCAGGCCCGCATCCAGCGTATCCTGCACCGAAACTCCGTTGGTGGTCCCTTCCTGCAGGCTGATGTCCAGCCGGTAATCGACGGTATCGCCGATGCGCAGCGTGCCGACCGGTGTCGAGGTATCCGAGTCCGCGGCCACCGACTTGGCGAACGCGGTGTTATCCGCGACGATGAGGGGCACGCTCTGCAGGTCGGTCTCGTAATCGTTCGGCTCTACGCCAAAGCCATCCGAGCCGTCACGCTCGTTGGCATTGACGCCATTAAGCCCGGTCCACTGCGCCACCGCGCTGTTAGTCAGGTTCTGTCCGGCGACGACATCGTTCAGCACCAGCACATCATAAGTAATGGTCACCGAG
>JBFEWI010000175.1:0-3693 GCA_041546475.1 Sulfurovum sp. | reverse complement strand
TATAAGGATTTTAAATGGCAAACGAAGGATTAGATAAAGCTGTCTCAGGAGAGTATGCCCTCGGCTTTGAGATAGATATCGAAACCGAAACCGCACCACCGGGACTTTCAGAAGAGACAATTGCATTCATCTCGAAAAAAAAAAGGTGAACCTGACTGGATGCTTGAACTTCGTATCAAAGCATTTAGAAAATGGGAAACCATGACGGAACCACACTGGGCAAAACTAGACTATGAACCCATAGACTACCAGGCTATCTCATACTATGCTGCACCCAAAGAAGGTATTGACAGTCTGGATGAAGTAGATCCTAAAATTCTAGAGGCCTACAACAAACTGGGTATCTCTCTGGAAGAGCAAAAGCAGCTGGCCGGTGTCAAAGTGGCTGTGGATGCAGTCGTTGACTCAGTCTCAGTCAAAACAACCTATGCCGAAGAGCTTGCTGAACATGGTGTCATCTTCTGCTCGATCTCAGAAGCGATAGAACGTCACCCAGAGCTCATTAAAAAATATATGTTCTCTGTCGTACCAATGGCAGATAACTACTTTGCAGCACTTAACTCTGCGGTGTTTACCGACGGAACCTTCGTGTACATCCCTAAAGGCGTACGCTGTCCTATGGAGCTTAGTACCTACTTTAGGATCAATGCCATGAATACCGGGCAGTTTGAACGTACACTGATCGTAGCAGATGAGGGATCATACGTCAGTTACAATGAGGGATGTTCAGCTCCAACACGTGATGAGCACCAGCTTCATGCGGCTGTTGTTGAACTCGTTGCGATGAAAGATGCAGAGATCAAGTACTCTACGATTCAGAACTGGTTCCCGGGAGATGAAAACGGGAAAGGCGGTATCTACAACTTCGTTACCAAAAGAGGTATCTGTGAAGGAGATAATTCCAAGATCTCATGGACACAAGTAGAGACCGGTTCAGCCATTACATGGAAGTACCCGTCATGTATCCTAAAAGGAGACAACTCTGTGGGGGAATTCTACTCAGTAGCGGTCACTACCCTAGCCCAACAGGCTGATACAGGTACAAAGATGATACATATCGGTAAAAATACCTCTTCGACCATCATCTCTAAAGGTATCTCTGCCATGAAGGGGCAAAACACCTATAGAGGATTGGTGAAGATCGGTGCCAATGCTACAGGTGCAAGAAACTACTCTGAGTGTGATTCTCTACTTATTGGTTCTGAGTGTGGGGCACATACCTTCCCTTACCTTGAATCGAAAGATACCCAAGGACAGGTAGAACACGAGGCAACGACCTCAAAGATCAGTGATGAACAACTCTTTTACCTCCGTCAAAGAGGTATCAATGAAGAAGATGCTGTGAGTATGATCGTTCACGGTTTCTGTAAACAAGTCTTTAGCCAACTCCCTATGGAGTACGCGGTAGAGGCAAAAGCATTATTAGAATTAACATTAGAAGGAAGTGTAGGATGAGTATGATGAAAATTGAGAATTTAGAAGCAAAAATAGGTGACAAGCAGATTTTAAAAGGTCTAAACCTAGAACTGGAACCAGGGAAGGTCCATGCGATCATGGGACCGAACGGTGCTGGTAAATCTACGCTTTCCAAAGCACTTGTAGGACACTACGACATTGAATTAATTGGTGGAAATATTATCTATAAAGGTAAGAACATCAATGAGATGGAGCCTGAAGAGAGAGCCTTAGAGGGGATTTTCCTTTCATTCCAGCATCCTGTAGAGATCCCTGGTGTTAACAATGCCTATTTCCTAAGAACGGCGCTCAATGCAAAGCGTAAACATGAAGGTAAAGAGGAGTTGAATTCGGCTGAGTTCCTACGTCTTATGAGAGATCATTTAGAGATGCTTGGGATGAAGTCAGACATGATCAGCCGTTCACTTAATGAAGGTTTCTCAGGTGGTGAGAAAAAGCGTAATGAAATTCTTCAAATGCTACTCCTTGAGCCGGATGTCATCATTCTTGATGAGATCGACTCTGGGCTGGACATCGATGCACTAAGAGCCGTATCTGAAGGGATCAACAAGATGAAGGACGGTAAGCGTTCATTCCTTGTCATTACGCACTATAGCCGTATTCTTGACTACATCCAACCGGATTATATCCATGTACTCAAAGACGGAAAAGTGATCAAAACAGCAGGACCTGAGCTTGTAGCACAGCTTGAAGATACCGGATATGACGCGATAGAGGAGGAGTAATGAACCTTTCAACGCTTAAAAACACAAACCTGCAAGAAGTCAACAGCTTGTTGGATATAAAAGATAGAGATATCTTGGTAGAGCGTTTTGTATCACTGGGTCTTCCGAGTAAAAAGTCAGAAGAGTATCGCTACTTTGATGTAGAAAAACTCCTGGAAAAAGAGTACAAAACACTTACCTACGTTCCTAAAACGCTTAGAGTCTCAGAAAAGATAGAAATTGTTGATGGTGTAGTAGTGGCTGGTCCACAAGGTATACGTGTATACAATGAAGCATGTGGACAGATCGATATGGATCATTTTGATCCACTCTATTTTCTTGGACACCTGCTCTCTCCACAAGCGATCAAAATAGAACTGGATGGAGATACAGAGGTAGAGATAGAGCATAAATTTACACAAAGCAATGCGCTGATCAACTACCGTATCGTACTCTACACACAAGCGAACCGTCATGCAACTGTGTATGAGAACTTTGTAGAAGAAGGTATTGAGAATTCACTGGTACTTTATGGGTATGATATGCATATCTCACAAGACTCTTCACTACGCGTGGTTAAAATGCAGCGTATGCAAAACAGTGGCTATAGCATGGTTGCTTCACATAAGATCAATGTTGCTAGAAATGCACATGCTGTCTTTAAAAGCTTTGATCTGGGTGGAGACAATGCACTGCAACTTATTAAAGTAGAATTAGACGAGCGTGCCCATGTAGATGCGGGTCACCTACTCTATCTCAACAGTGAGGCAAAACGCGGTACTGTTTCTCAGATCGTACATCGTGGTGAACATTCGACCTCTAAACAGGAAGCTAAAAACATCTTGGATGGTGAGTCCAGAGGTATCTTTGATGCACTTATTCGTGTAGAAAAGAGTGGTAAATATACCAAAGCCGAACAGAACTCTAAAGCTATTTTACTTCATGATAAAGCATATATGGCTGCAAAGCCACAACTTGAGATATATATTGATGAACTGGAAGCAAGCCATGGTGCAACGACTGGACAACTCAGCGAAAAGCAGCTTTTCTACTTACAAAGCCGCGGTATCTCACGTGTTGAAGCTAGAAAGATATTGGTGATCGCTTTTGCAAATACATTGATCGAGACGGTTAAGGACAGTAGACATCAAGATCGCATCAAAAAAGCTTTTGAAGAGGTCTTTTACTTAGTACATAAAAAGGATAACTAATGAATATGGAAGAGACAGTAGCAAGGTATAAAGAAGATTTTGAACTATTCCCTACGGATAATGATAAGTTAGAGTACATCTTTGATCTGGGAAAACGCCATACGACACTCCCTGATGAAGAGAAAAATGAAGATACCTATGTAAAGGGATGTGCCTCTGACGCATGGCTTGTCGGTGAGTGCAAAGATGGGATACTCGTGCTTCGCGGTGAGGGTACTTCTGAAATGGCCAAAGGTATGCTGACTCTTCTTTTAGACATATTCTCCAACCGTCCAGCTGATGAGATACTCAACTTTGATCCT
>JBFEWI010000186.1:0-3484 GCA_041546475.1 Sulfurovum sp. | reverse complement strand
TTCAGTGCTTTATCCGTAATGGAAAACTCTCTACTCTTCAGTGCATGCTTTTTAAGCTCCTGAGGTATGAGATAGCGCTTAGCTATTTCAAACTTCTCTTTAGGCGTATAGGAGTTCAATCCGATAAACTCCATCCTGTCACGCAGTGGTGCAGGTATACGCCCCACGTCATTGGCCGTAGCGATAAAAATAGCTTTGCTCAGATCAATGTTGAAATTGAGATAATAATCCCTGTACTTACTGTTCTGCTCAGGATCAAGTATTTCAAGCAGGGCAGCTGTCGGGTCACCCCTCATACTGCGCCCTACCTTGTCTATCTCATCGAGCACAATGACAGGGTCCATACTTTTGGCTTCTATGAGTCCTTGCACCAAACGGCCAGGCATTGCTCCCACATAGGTTCTTCTGTGCCCTCTAAGCTCATTGACATCTTCCAGTCCGCCCAGTGCCATACGCACAAGCGGTCTTCCCAACGCTGTGGCGATGGAGTTGGCAAGCGAGGTCTTACCTACACCCGGAGGTCCCGCAAAACAGAGTATGACCCCTCCCGTCTCTTTTTGTTTGATCCCTCTAAGCTCTGCGAGTTCACGTACAGAGAAGAATTCAACGATGCGCTCTTTGGGTTTTTCCAGTGAATAATGGTCTTTATCAAGTTCAAGGGAGACATCTTTCACACTGAGATTTTTCTTGGTCAGTTTTCCAAATGGCAGTTCAAGTACCCATTCCAGATAACTCTGAAGCACATTGGCATCTGCTGAATCAGGATGCATACGGGCAAAACGGTCTAACTGTTTACTGATCTCTTTGAACGCATCCTCTTGCATGTGTGGTTTGAGCTCTGCTATCTTTTCTCTAAAGTTAGCGATCTCCTCTTCTCTTTGCGTATCCATACCCAACTCTTGCTGTATCTCTTTGAGCTGTTCTTTCAGGAAGTATTCCTTATTCGTCTGTTCTATCTTGGTATGGACTTTTGTACGTATCTCACGCTGCACCTTTGCAGACTCTATCTGGGAAGTGACAATATCAATGAGTCCCAACAGACGTTTCTCGATATTCAGTTCCACGTAGAGAACATAAGCCACTTCTTTATCCAGCTTCAACATTGACGAAACGAGATCTGCGATACGGTTTGGTTCATCATTCTCTTCTATGGTTCGTACAAGGTCTGCAGGTATCTGAGAGTTCAGAGCAGAGAGTTTTTTGACTTTGTCTCTAAGTATATCCATCAAAGCATCTGCTTTAAGTTTATTGTAACTCTCTAAAGTGACCACATCTATCACCGCACGATTATAAGGCCCTTCCTGAGGTTCAACGATCTTTCCACGGGCAAGTCCCTGGAAAAGTATCTTGACCCTTCCATCAGGTATATGTACTTTACGCATGATTGATCCGATCACCCCAACTTTATACATGGTGTCAAAATCATGTATACCTTCTTTTCCCGGCATGGAAGAAGTGACAAAGAGTAACGAGTTGTTCTCCATCGCATCCGCTGCTGCATCGATATCTTTCTGGTCTGTAAGAAAAATGGGACTTATCATAAAAGGGTAGAGGAAAAGCTCATCCTCCACCACTATAGGTAAGGTAGTGGGAAATGCATCATAATCACTAAGTTGCATACTGTTTCTCCTTTAAAAATATTGAATTTTGTTTTATCTAGATTATGTGGACACGAACGCACCTATAGTTGAAGTGCATTAAATGTACTCATAGTAAAAAGTTAGTCAAATACATAACCGATGATACCTTTTTCAGGCGGGGTTATATCAGCCATTTCAACCACTGAACCTTTATTCTTCTCTCTGTAGATCTTTGCTGCCTCTTCTTTGCCTGTACGGTCATAGAGTGCTGCAATATTTTCATTGAGCAAGTATTGGCTCATATGTAACCTTATCAGCAGAGTATTGACAAGCGGTGCATACGTAGAGCCCGGATAACGATTCAGGTAAACTTTCGCTGTAGCGATACTGTCTATGATCAATTTTTGGTCCTTATAGACATCTTTGATTCCTAAAAATGACGCTTTGAGTTTCATGAAGTCTGTATATTCACGACTTTCATACGCACCAAAACGTTTGTTATACTCATCAAGGTAATAGTTTGCAAGCAGATACTCTTCAGCGTTCATATGTGCATGGGCAAGCATCATCAAAGAGGTTGGCATGAGCGGTGAACGCATATGTTCACTCTTAAGGGAAATATAATAGGCATCTGCCTTATCCAAATTTCCGCTCGTTATACTGTTGGCTATTTTCTGATACCAATAGAGTGCGGGTTTATTGAACTCTGCCACTTCCTTCTCATCACCGCATCCCACAAATAAAAATGATATCGCTGCAGCCATACCTACTAACACACTTCTCTTCAAGTTCATATCTTTCCCTAATTCAAATCTAATAATATATATAATAGCTCAAAGTATGTAAAAATCGTATTAGGTTTGTATAAATTGCTTTGTTTTATATAAGAATTAAGCTGTTTTATGTCATTATAACTAATCATAATAAAAGAGTATGGCCAAACCTGTTGCGAAGCAGGGACGGAAAGCCACGGGTCTCAAAAGAGATGGCTGGGTTGCAATTTGACTAAAAGAAGTCATTGCTCTAACTATTTTCTACATAACCTCTCTTTTATAGCTATATATTATGCTTTTATAGTATAATTTATCATTACTTGAACAATATGTAGGATATAAGATGAAAAAAATCAGTCTCATTTTACTTTTCTTGGGAGTATTCTTACTGCCCACAACTGCTGTGTCTGCCATATCAGACGATGCCTGTGCACCACAAACAGATGCCACTATTGTGTTGTCAGATTCAAATACGACGTACAGTGCTACTGTACCTATTATTGATGGTGATTCACATCTCTATTATATTTACGTTGCTACACCCGGGAAAGTCACTATTTCACTCAGCAATACTGCCAACAAAGTTTCCATGAATACCAGTGACGGTTCTTGTCCCACTGCAGGTACAAGTTATCTCAACCCTGATGACATCATTATCCAAGACACTACAAGTTTTGATTTCAACTTGAACATCAATGCAAATGGAACCAATGCACAATATACACTGGACATTACATTTGAACCTGCACCTGTGGCCATTACCAAAACTGCCTATCCCGGTCAAGTAGCCGTGGATACCAATACCAGTGTCACCTATACGATCGACGTCACCAACAATCTTGGTGAAGCCCTGACTGATCTCATCTTTACAGATACCTTGCCAGCTGGAGTCACTTTAAATTCTATCGTAACTCCTGCAGGATGGAATTGTGGCGACATTAACAATTCACTTCCAGAGATCACATGTATAACAAGTTCTATTCCAGGCGGTCAAACGGAAACGTTTACGCTAGATACGATCATTAATTCCAGTTCAGATGTGTACAATACGGCAGAGCTGGAAGCAGCAGGTAAAGAAAAAGTAGGCTCTACTGCTATCGTTAGAGCCGTCAGCGGTACCAAAGAAGTTGA
>JBFEWI010000274.1:0-1758 GCA_041546475.1 Sulfurovum sp. | reverse complement strand
TTTTAGGATAATTTGCTAAAATACAGCAATTAAATTACAAGGCATATTATGTTTGGCATCGGCTTTACCGAGTTACTTCTCATTTCCATTGTTGCTATACTCTTTTTGGGGCCAGATAAACTACCTCAAGCGATGATAGAGGTCGCTAAATTTATCAAAGGCGTAAAAAAGACCGTCAGTGAAGCAAAAAGTTCTCTTGAAGAGGAGATGAAAATTGCAGATCTTAAAGAAGAGGCACTGAATTATAAAAAACAACTGGATGAGGCAACTAACGAACTGAGAAATTTTAAAAATATAGATTTTGAGGATTTTAATGATGAGGGCTCAGCGGAGTTCCCTAAAACAGCTTCGAAAGAGACAAAATCTGACACTCCAGAAATAGCCCAAGAGGAAACCGTTGCCACACAGGTTGAAGCAAAAAATGAGACGGTAACATTTAAAAAACCTAAAAAACAAAAGAAAAAAGAAGCGACCGATGAGACAACAGACAAACCTGAAGGTGATGCATAATGTTTAGTGAACTTAGACCCCACCTTGTTGAACTACGAAAAAGACTTGGACTCTCTGTACTTTCGGTATTTATTGCATTTATCATTGCATTTTTCTTTCATGAGGCGATATTGGCATGGATCACAGCACCGTTGAATGAAGCGCTAGACCAAGTGGCACATCTTTCAAAAAAGGCTGCCGAGGGTATGGTAACGACCCACCAGGTAGGTGGTGCATTTTTTGTCGCACTGAAAGTTTCATTTTTTGCAAGTCTTCTCGGTGCACTTCCGTTCATACTCTATCAGATCTGGCTTTTTGTTGCACCAGGCTTGTACAGCAATGAAAAAAAGATGATCCTTCCGTTTGTGATCGGCGGTTCTATTATGTTCTTTGTAGGTGTGCTTTTTGCCTACTATGTCGTAACGCCGTTTGGATTTCAATTCCTCATTACCTTTGGTTCTTTTCTTTATACACCGCTGATCAATATTGAAGACTATGTGGGCTTTTTTACAAAGATCATGATGGGATTCGGTATCGCATTTGAACTGCCGGTATTTGCCTATTTCTTGGCCCTTCTGGGTCTTGTTACGGACAAAACACTCAAAGACTTTTTCAAATATGCCGTACTGATCATCTTTGTGGTGGCTGCTCTACTTACACCGCCGGATGTACTGACCCAGCTTCTTATGGCTGCACCGCTTGTCCTACTCTATGGTCTCTCTATTCTCATCGTACGTGTGGTCAACCCACACGTTGAAGATGAGGATGAAGAAGCAGACGAAGATGAAGAAACTGCCCAAAGCACACTCTGATCCTCTGTATGAATGAAGAGCTTCTGACAAAAAATTATGACTATGAACTCCCCGAAGGGTTCATAGCGACGACACCTGTACAACCCAGAGACCATGCAAAACTGCTGGTATATGACAGAAAGACCGACACAGTAACCCATACTACATTTAAACACTTACTGGAATATCTTCCAAAAGAGTGTGATGTATTTCTCAACGATACACGCGTTATCAAAGCACGCATTTTTGGTCGTAAAAAATCGATAAACAATCAGGGCGGAGGGCAGGTAGAGCTTCTCTTTAACAAACCGCTTGATGCACACCATTATCTTGTCCTCATACGGGGTAAAGTGAAGATAGGCACTGAACTCCTGTTTGATGATGGGCTTGTGGCTACGGTGACAGGGTTGAATGATGACGGTTCACGTATCGTCACATTCACACACCATGACAAAGAGATACGTTTTGAGGAGTTGGT
>JBFEWI010000129.1:0-5182 GCA_041546475.1 Sulfurovum sp. | reverse complement strand
TATCTTGCCCAGGGGAAGGTAGAGGCCTTCTATGAGATCGATCTTAAACCCTGGGATGTGGCTGCGGGGATCTTGATCGTGCAAGAGGCAGGCGGGCAGGTCAGTAATCTAGCCAATCAACCATTTGATTTTGATGATAAAAGTATTGTCGCAAGCAATGGCAAAGTCCACCAAGAGCTGATGAAGTATTTAGAGAAAATCTAAATACTTGAAAAATCCCGTTTTATTTACTTTCTGACTTATGAGGGAAAAAGTAGATCATCACCAACAGCCATACAACCGAAAGGTCTATAGCCACATCTGCAAAATTAAAGACAGCAAAATCAAAGCCGCAATGCCATGCAACATAATCCACTACACCCCCATGTACAAAACGATCATACACATTACCCATTGCACCGCCTATCAGTAACCCTACAGGGAAGGCATAACGTTTGATATACCCTTCTTTAAAGACAAAGAACAAGATCACCATTACCAGGAGTGCCTGTATCCATTTAAGGTAGGGTCCAAGAAAGGAGAGCATGGAGAAAGCCACACCTTTGTTATAGTGCAGCTCAAGGTCTATACATGATCCCGGACGGTAGTACCCTTCAATAAAGAGCGATTTGATATTTTGATCTATAATGAAGGTCCCCAAAAGGACCAAAAAAAAGACAGCAAAGGCTCTCATCAAGCTAACGCCTTTTTAAAGAAAGCTACGCACTCTTCCATGACCTCTTCAACTCTCTTCTCATCTTTTCCCTCAAGCAGAAGGCGTATTTTATTTTCTGTTCCGGAATAACGGAAAAGATGACGTATGCCTAACCCTTCAATTTTTTCCTTGAGGGTATCTAACCCTTCGATCGTATTAAAATCTCTTTTTTCCTGGACCAAAAGATTCACAAGAAGTTGTGGGTACGACTCATACGGATTAAACACTTCACTCGCCTTGTTCCCGGTCTCTACCAAGTAGGCCAAAGCCTGCAGTGCACTGGAGATACCATCTCCCGTCTTTGCATAATCAGAGAAAATGATATGCCCGCTCTGTTCTCCCCCAAAGTTCATACCATATTTCTGCATCATCTCCACGACATTTTTATCTCCGACTGCAGAACGGTGCAGGGTCAGTCCTTTTGAAGTAAGGTATTCATCAAGTCCCTGATTGCTCATCACCGTAGCGACCATCCCGTCACCTTTGAGTGTCCCTTGATTTTTAAGATGCACAGCAAGCACACCCATCAACTTATCTCCATCTACGACATCACCTTTCTCGTCGACCATCACAAGTCTATCTGCATCACCATCCAGTGCAATACCGACATCTGCACGATACTCCAGTACTGCTTTTGCCAAATACTCCGGATGCATGGCCCCACACCCTTCATTGATGTTAAATCCGTTAGGCTTGTCGCCCAGTACCACCACTTCTGCACCAAGTTCCTGCAGGATCGTAGGCCCTACAATGTATCCCGCTCCGTTCGCACAGTCGATCACGACACGTTTACCCGACAACGTCGCTGTTTTAGGGAAAGAGTTTTTGATATGTACAATATAACGGCCTACCACATCATCTATTCTTTTTGATTTACCTATCTCTTTCCCTGTCACTTGTGCTGCTTCAATCTGCGCATCATCTTCATAGATCGCTTCTATCTCTTGCTCTTTTTCACGGTTCAATTTGTTTCCGTCCAGGTCAAAGAACTTGATACCGTTATCATAATAGGGATTATGGCTTGCAGAGATCATGATCCCTGCATCACAACGCATGTTCGCTGTTAAAAATGCAATGGCCGGTGTAGGCATTGGTCCTATCTGTATCACATCAAAACCTACGGCAGTAAGCCCGGAGACCATAGCATTTTCTATCATATATCCACTGCGTCTGGTATCTTTCCCTACCAGTATTTTATTGGTTTTGCTGAATCGTTTAAAATAGATGCCCGTAGCCATAGCCAAACGCATCGCATTGACCGCACTGACTTTTTTCCCTGCTTTACCACGTACACCATCTGTTCCAAAAAGTTCCAATTTTTTTCCTTAATAGGGTTTTCTACTCTCCCCTTGATTCTATGGGCTTCATTTTAACGCAAATTTGATTAACATTCCTCATATAAACACTGCCTCTCTCCATCCGTTTCATTCTCTATACCATTACATTAATAAATCTTTAATCTTTATTTGGCTATTATTCGCGAACTATTTTCACTCTAATTCATTGAGTAATAACAACATACCTATAAAGGAAACAACATGGCACACCACAAGTCAGCAAAAAAACGTATTTTGCAAACTGCTGTAAGAACTGAGAGAAACAGATACTACAGAACAAGAATCAAGAACATCACGAAAGCTGTACATGAAGCAGTAGCAGCAGCAGACAAAGCAGCAGCAGCAACAGCATTCGCAACAGCGAACAAACAAATCCATTCAATGGTAAGCAAAGGTTTCATCAAGAAAACAACTGCTGCGAGAAAAGTAAGCCGTCTTCATAAAATGGTAAATGCTATCGAAGCTGCATAAGCAGTCTCGATAGACCCTCACTAAAATCACAATCTAACACAAAGAACGCCTATGTTCAAAGAAAAACTTCAACCTTTCATCGACAGATACAACGAAATCAGTCAACTTTTAAGTTCTCCGGATATTTCCAGTGATATTAAGCGTATGACAGAACTCAGTAAAGAACAGTCTGACCTTGCTCCATTGGTAGAGAAAGCAAATCTGTACGTTGAAACTGCCGATGCCATAGAAGAGAATAAAGAACTTCTAGGGGATGCAGAACTCGGTGACCTTGCCAAAGAAGAACTGAGTGAGTTAGAACCGATGCTGCCTGTACTGGAAGAGGAGATCAAGGTTCTCATGATTCCAAAAGACAAAAATGATGACAAAAACATTTTCCTTGAACTGCGCGCTGGTGCAGGGGGAGACGAAAGTGCACTGTTTGTTGCTGATGTCTTTAGAATGTACTCACGCTATGCAGAACAGATGGGATGGAAAATAGAGATCGTCAGTACCAATGAAGGTACATCAGGCGGCTATAAAGAACTTATCGCCCAGATCAAAGGTGACGGTGTCTACTCCAAGCTCAAATACGAAGCAGGAACCCACCGGGTACAACGTGTCCCGGATACAGAAACACAGGGACGTGTACATACCTCTGCGATTACTGTAGCGGTCATACCTGAAGTGGATGACGTAGAGGTAGACATCAAACCCAATGAAATCAAAATGGACGTATACCGTTCAAGCGGCTGTGGTGGTCAGTCGGTCAATACGACAGATTCTGCCGTACGTTTGACGCACATCCCTACAGGAATTGTCGTCGCCATTCAAGATGAGAAATCTCAGCACAAGAACAGAGACAAAGCCATGAAGGTACTGAAGGCAAGGGTCTACGAAGCAGAACTGCAAAAACAATTGGATGAAACATCAAGCCAAAGAAAACTTCAAGTAGGTTCAGGTGACCGTTCAGAAAAGATCAGAACCTATAACTACCCGCAGAACAGACTGACGGACCACCGTATCGGATTGACATTGTATGCTTTGGATGATGTCATGAACAATGGTAACTTAAAATTGGTCATCGATCCGCTGATCGCCCATGCACAAACTGAAGCCATCCGGGAAGCAGGTCTCTGATCCATGTTGGAATTTAAACCACTCAAAAGCGAGAATGATCTCAAAGAGGTGATCAAGGCAGCTTTTGATACTGATCTTGCAGTTTCAGGTGCCTGGGGATACACACTAGCACTTTCCACGATCATTGAAGCCTCAGATATCCCAGTGAAACAGCTGGAGCATATGCTCGCCTCTATGCGTACCTATATAGAGATGAACATGACGCTCCCCGAAAAGGAACGTTACGGGAGTATCAACCTCAATGAAACAGGAAGAGAACAAATACATCTTGATGGCCTGGTCTATGACAAGGTAACCTATGAGATCACTGCTATGAAAGAGGAGCTCTATACAGCCTTCATCAAAGAATATAAAGAGGGTTTGGGCACAGAAGGGTTTGATATCACAGAACACTTTAACCAAAGAAAAAAAGCTACGATCACAAGAAATGAGGTACATTGGTTTGAAGTGCATCAAGCACTTTGACCTTCTCTTCACTTCCAAGCATTATTTAATGCTAAAATCTTTCAGCACATCACACTATATACTCTCCACTGCAATATAACAGTTTAACAACAGTACAAAGATCTACGCTATACATCCTATCAGACTATATATCATCTATGAAACCCATATAGCTACGCTTCAATATAGTAAAGAAAAGATATCTTTTCTTTATTTTCAGAGGAGAAAAGAAAAGTGAACGATGTTATGATTTTGGATATTGTCTCATTAGGAAGAGTATAGAGAAGGATGAAACAGTGTTTGATAAAGGCTGAAGCTACACTTCCACTGTCATAAAAATTAATCCATACACTCTATCTTAAAGTTTATGGATAAACTCTTTACATTCTCTGACCGAAAAAACGGTCAGAGGAGGTATTATTTGATACCTTTGATCTTTTTGTCTTCAGTAACAGTTTTACCGCTAAGGTCTGTCCAAGTGATCTCTATCTTGTCACCTTTTTTCAATCCTGCATCTCTAAATGCAAATTTGAATTGTGGATTTTTAGACCAGAACTGGCTTGTAGATACATCAAATACTACTTTACCGTTTACATTTGCAGAAATATGTGTGATGAAGTTTGCTTCAACACCTTTTTTCTTTGCTTGATCATACGTAAGCATGTCATGTTTTGCCATTACTTTTACTTCTACAACATCGCCTTTAAGCTTTGCTTTAATTTTCATATTAGCCATAATATTCCTTTATTTTCTATTTCTGTTTATACTTAATTAGATTTTACTATCTAACCCAACGGCTTGAAGAGAGAGGATTAACCTTCACATCCACCAAGAGCAACTTCTAGTGATACTTTACCTTCATAGAACTTACCATCAGTACCTTCTACTATTGCAGTGATCGTACCAGATTTTTTCATTTTGATCTTAGTCATGAAATCAACGATTCCACCCTCTTGTACATCCCATACACATACAGCTGCTTCTGGGTTAACATCTTGGAAAAGAGCCACAGTTTTAGCAGCAATATCAGATTCTACAGTTACAGGTATCGCTCCACCGTTACTTGCTACTTTTGGTGCCTTAACTTTTACACCTTTTTCTTCTGTTGTGATATCAC
>JBFEWI010000225.1:0-2453 GCA_041546475.1 Sulfurovum sp. | reverse complement strand
GAATAGTGATGAGATAAAAAGGGCTTTGCATATCAAAGAGGCTTTTGAAACCCATGCCGCACAAGGCATCAACGGATTCATGGATGAGAAATACGGATTCATAGACGAACCCATCTACCGTGACAGCCTGTTGGTTCTCAAACATCATTAAGGTGTAGACTTGAGATCTCTAACACTCTTACTACTCAGCCTGCTATTATCATCTTTTATTGCTGCAAATGATGATCGTCCTCCCATTCCTTATGACTTTCTAGTCAAAAAAGAGGTCAGATCCTTCATCAATAGGATGGTCAAGAAACACCATTTCAAGCGCAGCTATGTGACGGCTGTACTGGAAAGTGCGAAACTTGACCGTGACACACTGGCACGTTATACAGGAAAATATAAAGTGGGCAGCACGAATGGTCCCTGGGAACGATACAAGGCGCATGTCCTTGACCCTGTCACTCTGGACAAAGCCAGACAGTTTAAAAAGAGATATTATGAAACACTGCTGAAGGCAAGCAGAGAATATCAGGTTGACATGGACTACATTGTGGGCTTTATCGGAGTGGAAAGCAAGTTTGGAGAATACAGCGGAGACTACAATGTGTTGGATGCTCTGAGTACCCTTGCCTTTCATAAAAACCGTATGAAAAAGTTTTTCAATTCCGAGTTGGAACATCTCTTTCTAATGGCCAGGGAACAGGGCTATAATATCACCAAACTGCAAGGTTCTTTTGCCGGGGCCATGGGTATGGTACAACAAATGCCTTCGGTCTTCAGAAAGTTTGGTATGGACTATAACCGTGACGGGAAAAAAGACCCATGGGATCTGGAAGATGCCATTGGGATCATTGCAAAATTCATGCAGAAGAACGGCTGGGAAAAGGGAGCCCAGGTCGCAGTGCCGACCAAATTTAAAGGTAAACGCTATACGGAACTCAAAACAGGCCACAGACGAACCTTGCCATTAAAGATGATCTTAAAGCATGGTATTACACCTTTGAAACACTTTGATCAGCCTAAAGCCTATCTGCTCAAAAACCGTAACTTGACCCATGATGACATCTGGCTGGGAGCGAAAAATTTCCGTGTACTGACACGTTACAATAATTCAACCAGCTATGGTATGGCCATATATCTCATTGCCCAGGCGGTCAAGTAACAATATATTTTTCCTCGAACGCCTTTTTAGAGAGTGGCTCCTCGAAATAAAATCCCTGGAACACGTCACATTCTATCTTGATCAAGAAAACAAGCTGTTCAAATGTTTCCACACCCTCAGCCACGATATTCAGATCAAAATTCTTAGCTATGGAGATGATCGTACTGATCATTTTCTTATCATTTGTACTGTCATTCAAGCGTGCTATGAACGATCTGTCTATTTTTACTTCGTCTATAGGCAACACTTTTAAATAACTGAGTGAAGAGTAACCTGTACCAAAGTCATCAATGGAAAATGAAATGCCGATTTTTTTTAATTTATTCATAATACTGATCACTTTATTCATATCCTCAGCAAATACATGCTCAGTAATCTCAAAATATATGATTTGTTCATGCTCTTTTTTGGGAAAATAGATTTTCTTTAAATGATCCACTTCATTTACAAATGTATCATCTAACAATTGTCTTATACTCACATTCACCGAAATAGATTTTAATTTCTTACCTTCCAAGTTCCATCTATTGACACTTTCAAATGTTTCTTTTAGCACATAGCTACCCAATTCCAAGATCAATCCCGTATTTTCTGCTATGCGTATAAACTCTTCGGAATCAACTACACCCAAATCATCATCGACCCATCTGATGAGGGCTTCACAACCTACAACTTTTTCATCTTTATCAAACTGTGGCTGATAAAATACATCTATTTTATTTTCTTTCAGTGCATAATGAAGTTTCTGTTCTATAAGAAGATGTCTTTCAACCCTCTGGGCAAGATCTTGATTAAATAGTATAACACTATCTCGTCCTTGTGCTTTTGCTTCATACATTGCTATGTCTGCTTCTCTAATAAAATTTCTACTATAGATGTATGAAGGGTCAATTTGATGTACACCAATACTTGCACTTATATGAAGATGATGACCATCTATAATATAAGGTTTTCTAATGATATTTAGCAATCCCTCGGCAAAACTACATGCTGGTTCATTTTTAAACTCAGCTTCATTTAACTCTTTGCTTATAAGTATAAATTCATCACCACCTAAACGTGCCACCATATGTGTATCTTTTACATACAGTTTAATACGTTCGGAAACCTCTATCAATAACTTATCACCAATATCATGTCCTAAAGAGTCATTAATGGTTTTAAAATGATCAAGATCTATCAGAAACATACATGCAGTTTTATGATTCACTACCAATCTTTCATTCAAAGACTCCCTATACTCCATAAAATATCTTCGGTTATATAGCCCCGTCAAGATGTCATGTTGTGCTTGGGAATAATTCTT
>JBFEWI010000107.1:0-6206 GCA_041546475.1 Sulfurovum sp. | reverse complement strand
GGTCATTCAGTGCTTGAAAATCAGAAAGTTCCATAGGTTTTTTCGTCACAGCTAGCATAAAATAGCCCTCTTGAAGCCCTTTTTCATAGGTGTCTGTTGTACGCTCAAATACCAGATAAAATTCAATACCCAGTAAAATTGCCATCAGCGGCAAAATAAACATCAAATGGTTTTTAATGAACTTCATATACACCCTTGCTCTCTATAATAAAATGTCTGTAAGGTAAAGAGAAGATCGTTGGAATTTTGTGTGTTACGACCAGAACCGTGGTATCAAGCTGCTGACAGGCATTTTCCATCAGATCCCAGATCACATTGGAGGAATAATCATCAAGGTTCCCTGTCGGTTCATCTGCCAGTATCACCACCGGGTTTTTAGCCAATGCCCTTGCTACACCCACACGCTGCTGTTCTCCACCACTTAGTTCTAATGGATACTTGTCAGCATGTTCAGGGAGTTTTACATGTTTAAGCAGTCTTCTTGCCTGGGTATCCTGTATCTCACTGTCGTATCCTGCTATCATCAGGGGCAGAACCACATTTTTTTTCACGGTCCATTCATTCACCAGTTTATAATCCTGGAAAATGATACCCATATGGGTTCTGAGCTCCTGGAGTTTACGTTGACTGACATTGGCCAGATCAAGTCCACCCACAACAAGATTACCTTCACTCGGTCTCAGCTTTCCGTACAGTGCTTTCAGCAGTGTGGATTTACCTGAACCACTCGGTCCAGTGATAAAAACGAACTCACCTTTTTTAATGCTGAAGTTGGCATCTTTAATGACCTCTTTCCCTTCTTTCCCATAGGTAAGGGTAAGATGTGAAGCGTGGATCACATTGGACATGTGCTACTCTCCTTTGACGAGCATCAGTTGCTCAGCTAGTTTTTGATGTGCTTGAAAGTTGACTGTCGTCTTCACCGGCGGAGAGACAAAATATCTGCAACTCTCTTTTTCTAATAAAATATATTTATGTTCGGGTCTGTCAAAACTTCCAAAAGCACACTTGATCAGTAGACCCTCTTCAGATATTTTGTACACCCGTTCAAAGTGTATGAAATACCCATCAAATACCAATGCTTTTTTCGGTAAACATTCTTCTATCCCTGACGTATATTTTACATCATTAAAATTAAAATCTATATTCAACTCTTTAGGTGCTGACTCCTGCGTGCATTTGACATAGACATCATAGATATCTTTTTCCTGTCTCAGCCATCTTGCTTCATATTTGCTTGTCACTTCCAAGGCTTCATTTTTACGTACTTCGACTTCAACCTTCGGTATGGAAAAGAACGTTTCCAACGCATACCAAAAGTATTTGTCACTGTCTGTACGAAGCTCCAGACGTCCCCCTTTTCTCAATACTCGCATAGACTCATCTAAAAAACTGGGGCTAATTACCCTTCTGTGTGGTTTTTTGTCCCAAGGTACAGGAAAATGCACAAAGATCTGTTCACATACATTCGAAGGCAACATCTCCAAAAAGAGTCTGGCATCGTAATTCACCACCCAAATATTCTCAAGCTTTTGAAGTTCGATCTGCTTGAGTACTTGCTGTGCCGAAGGGGTATGGATCTCCAACCCTATAAAAAGCGTATCAGGGTTCTTCTTTGCCTGATGAAGCAAATGTCGTCCACTCCCGAATCCTACCTCAACAGAGATCTTCTCTTTCGGATAGGTAATATTTTCAAAATCCTCTATTTTTTTAAAATGTTCTGAAGAGAGCGGGCTTTTTGTATTGGATAGTGCGATATTTGAAGAGAGCACATCCAGCTTTAGCGTTTTTGAAACACTCTCCAGTGCCTCTTTTAAAATGTTCACTTTCAGGGGTCTGGTCACTTTGTCATATTTGAGTAGGTAGGCTTTTTCGTCCGGTTTGAGTTGCAGCAAGAACTCTTCTCCTGCATGTTCGACACCGATCAGCATATCATTACGGTTCAGTGCAGTGGCGTAAAAAGTCATCATAGGACTGTTTTCTATCTGTTCTTTTATTATAGACGTATCAAAGGGGGTAACTTTTAAGTGTGGCATTGTTCCTGCTTATAATGTGATTTTTGTTGCTTCGCTTGGATAAGCGCGTATTTTGTCATAACTTTGTGCGATGATCCGGTAGCTGTATGTATGTCCGCCTCGTACAAAAGTATCAATATATTCAGCCATCAATTGTCCTTGTACCTGTGAGACAAATTTCCATTCAGATCCATCCACGGATCGTTCTACAATATAGGTATCGATACTTGGATCTGCATGCGGTTTCCACAGCAATTTTACCACAAAGGGTGCGACTCTGTAGGCTTTCACGAAAGAGACTGCCGAAAATGGAGGTAAGGTTCTTACTTCTATCGTCTCACTTGGTCTGGACTCTTTTCCAAAAGCGAAGGTACTGAATCTATAACGATAGGCAGTGTCTGCTTGGACATGCGTATCAACAAAGTGTGTGGCATAAGGGTTCCCCACCGTACCTATCCGTTGAAAATTTTTTGTCTCTTGCGAAACATCACTTCTGTAAATATTGACACCATGTATGCGATGGTCATCGATCCTCTTCCATTCCAAACCTACAGAGTTCATTCTAGGTAAAGCATGTACCTGTTCAATCGTTTCTAATGAAGGATCCGTACCATAGGTCATCAATCCCTTGAGAGCACCACACCCGTTAAAGATTATTAAAGCGGGTGCCCAGAGTAAGAGGATCGATTTTTTCATCTACTTCACCTTGATCAAAATTTTTAGATATATACATTTTCATATCATCAAAAAGTGGGGCGACAAACTCCATTCTTTCACCGCTTACAGGGTGCACAAGATACAGTAAATATGCATGCAAGTTAACTCTGGAAATTTTATCTCTTTTGCTCTTAAATCCATATAAATCATCGCCCAAAATATGGCGGCCGAGCGTATTTAAATGGACCCGTATCTGATGGGTTCTTCCTGTAAACAGTTTTGCTGCGATGAGTTCAACATTATGTGGACTTGTCAACAGTTTTACGAAGGCTGTTTTAGCGCTTCTTCCATTTGGGACCACATCCATTTTGAGTCTGTTCTTAGGGTTTCGTCCTATGGGTTTATCTACAACGATATCCTCTTTCAGCGGGCAATCGATCAATGCCAGATAGTAACGTCCCATACTCTTGTCCTGCAGCTGCAGACTCAGCGCTTCATGCACTTTGTTGTCCTTGGCCACGACCAGTGCACCTGTAGTCTCTTTATCGATACGGTGCACGATACCATAACGCTCTTCTCCGCTGATCGTGGAAAGTGAGATGCCTTTTTGGATCAGCCAATCCACCAGTGTAGGCTCTTTGACGGAAGGTGCAGGATGGACCACAAGGCCGGCAGGCTTGTTCACCACCAAAAGATACTCATCCTCATAGATCACTTCGACATCAAAGTCCACAGGTGCCACTTCACGTTTCTCAGCCTCTTTGAATGCATAGGCTATCTCATCACCCTCTTCAACTTTAAAACTGGTTTTTGTGATCGTCTTGCCATTGACGGATACCTGTCCATCCTTGATGAGTTTTTCAATCTGGTTACGGCTTATGTCCAACTGGTTGGCAAGTATTTTGTCTAGACGGCCTGATGCTGTAGCTGTAAATCTATTCATACTTTTTTCGTAAAAGATCAGTCTGTCTTCTTACAAGGTTCATCAGAGAGAAACTGCTTGCGGACCCAGCCCCTTTTGCCTTCCGCATCTACTTTACACCATACAGGGTATTTCCACGCCATATAGCTTCTTCTGGTTACATTCATCTCCTCAAGCTCTTGTTGAGTGACTTCTCTTATGCAGCCGAGATTTTGGACACACTCCTCTGTCCAGACACGGGTATAGATCTTTTTGGCTTTGCGGTTGGGCTCCACACTCAGCGCAAGTGACTCACATCTTTTGATGAGTTTCACGGTAAATTCCCGAGGGTGTATCTGCTCCTCAGCCGTCAAATTTACGAACAGTAAACTTAGTAGTAAAAAGAGTCTCACAACGCTTCCTCTATATCATCACGGTTCCAGCGTTTAGGGTCGAAGAAAGTGTCATCATGGATGTGTTTAAATGACGCCCTGAACATTTTAAAGATATCTTTATTCTCTTTTTCAAGCTCAGCCAGCCACGCCTTGGTTGCAGCTCTTGCATACGGCATCTTAACCTCTTTCATCATAGCAGGACAGGCTTCATCACCTATCACCTGTAAGTTATTCTCTTCGGCAAAGGCACGCAGTTGTGTCTCTCGGGCTTGGATCAGCGGGCGTATCAGGTGAAACCCTCTGCTTGTCTTATAGATGGGTGCCAAAGCCCTCATCGTTCCATTATAGAACATATTCATGAAAAAGCTCTCTACCGTATCATCAAAGTGATGCCCCAGTGCCACCTTGGTGAAACCGCCTTCTTCGGCAAAACTATAAAGCGCCCCTCTTCTCATACGTGAGAAATAAGAACAGAATGCAGAGTTCTCCCTTATCGTATCATTTGAAATTTCATAAATATTGGTGTCAAAGACAGTATGTTTGATACCGTACTCTTCACAATGCTTGCTCAAGAACTCATAATGTTCATCAGGCATACCATACTTGACCGTACAGGCTTCAAACTCAAAGTGAAAAGGTGCATGCCGCTGCATATGTTTCAGGATATGTACAAGTGCCAGAGAATCTTTACCTCCGCTGAGTCCAACCAGTACTTTATCACCCTCGCCTATCAGTTTAAACTCTGCATTGGTCTTACCTGCCAATTTGAGCAGTTTTTTGCTTATGGGTATGCTTTTAGAGGCTGTACGTCTTTGATTATTGTCCAATTGCATCCACCATACTCAAAATAAAATCAGCAGAGATCTTTGCTGAGCTTTCCAAAAATTCATCAAAATTGAAACTTGCATCCATATCGGCACTATCCGAGATCGCACGTAAAATAAAGAAAGGTACATTCAACGCATTGCAGACCACTGCAACACTTGCCCCTTCCATCTCCAAAGCATCCGCTTTGAAAGTACTCTTTATCCATTCCTTGCGTTCAGGATCTGCAATAAACTGATCTCCCGTTGCGATGACACCCTCTTTAATGCTCAAATCTTTTTGCTTCGCCACATTTTTAGCAATATCACGTAACACGGCATCTGTAGAGATGCAGACATTTCCCTCCGGTACATACCCGTACGGATGTCCAAAAGCGGTGATATCCAGATCATGCTGACACAGTCCATTGGCGATGATCAGGTCACCGATCTTCAGTTCATCACTGATAGCGCCTGCGACACCCGAAAAGAGGAGCATGTCACAGCCAAATTTTTCTATGAGCGTAGTTGCTGTCAATGTAGCGAACACTTTACCTATTTTGGAATAGGCCACAACCACCTCTTGCCCATGGTAAGTACCTTCATAGTATTTATTATCTCCATATACATCCGTCTGTACATTCTCAAGTCTATCGATAATAGGTTCTATCTCTTCAGGCATTGCACCCATAATGGCAATTTTTTGACTTGTCATGATTATCCTAGTTTACTGATCTCTTCGATCGCGGTTTGCAACGATGCCATATCTGAAACGACGAAGTGTGGCTTGGTTGTCGCTTTACGGTTCAATCCTTTCAGTACACCGCCATGCCCAAACTCTACATAACAAT
Organism: Sulfurovum sp.; assembly: GCA_041546475.1. Classification (GTDB taxonomy): domain Bacteria; phylum Campylobacterota; class Campylobacteria; order Campylobacterales; family Sulfurovaceae; genus Sulfurovum. The sequence goes on along the minus strand of JBFEWI010000107.1, from coordinate 584 downwards.
CTACAGAATCATCAAAAGTGGCAATAGACTGCTTATAGAGTACAGGAGAGACCAACTGTTTAGGAAGAAGATCCAATGCCTCTGCTTTACTGCTATATCCTTTTGCTGTAACATTCGAGATCACCGGGGCGATGAATTCATCTTTCAACATCTCTGTAAGCTTTTCTGATAAAGGTACAGTAGCACTCTCGAGCAATGGACAGTGACTCGCGACCGACATGTTAAGCAGCATCGCTCTTTTTGCTTTTGCTTCTTTTAAAATAGGTGCCAAGACTTCAAGGTCAGATTTCACACCTGCGATCACGATCTGTCCTTCCGCATTATAGTTGACAGGCCATACTTTTAATCCCGCTTCTCTTTGTGCTTCACAGATCTCTTCAACCACTTCATCTGCAAGACCAAGAGATACCATCATCCCCACATCCTGACCGGCACAGGCTTCAGCCATCAGTTTACCACGTAGGTTCACCAGTTCTACCGCATCTATCGCATCTATCGCACCGACAGAGACCAGTGCAGAGAACTCACCCAGAGAGTGACCCAATGCATACACAGGCTTGATCGGCATCTCATTTTCAAAAAGC